>NZ_JADEXI010000526.1:0-3244 GCF_015207185.1 Microcystis sp. LEGE 08355
CCTGCCCTACCTGCCCTACCTTGGGGGGCAAACTTTCCTAAATACTGGCAACTTACAAGAAGATCATATATAAGTACATATATATTATATATGTACTACTAGAGTACATATATATTAATGCTATTTTTTTCTAGAAGTCGTAAATATAGGTAGGGCAGGTAGGGCAGGTAGGGAGAAAACATATACAGCAAGCAATTTAAAGTACCCTACCTAAAAAAAGGTAAGGAGAAGGTAGGGACAAGACTAAGACAAGACTGGGAAGGAAAAATCTGTCAGACCTCCCTTCCAGTCTTGCTTTTAGTCTTGCTATCCTTAAAGTTAAGGAAAAGTTATGAGAATAATAATCATTCTCATTTTATTTCCATAGATTCACCCCTCCCGGATAAAGCACCGAATTTACCGCTTTTAGCTCCTCATATCCAGTTAGGCCGTGCTTCCCCTTCCCTACTCTCGCAGGGTGATTTTTTCGCTCAAAAAGGATGTAATTTTCGATCTCCTCCCGGCACTCCTCCCGGGGCGAGACATAGTACAGGTGATTGCATTTTTTCAGATATAGCCATCGGCGGGCTGCTTCAAGCATATGAAGCGAGTTAAAGCGAGTTAAATGTAGCCTTTTTTCCCACTTTGAAAGTAACTCCCATTCGATTGGGCTACCATCAGGTTTTTGGCTAGGAGCGCGGTAGCAAAGTAGTGAATATTTTGTGCAATTATAAGCTTGTGAAGTCGTGCCTATTCCGCGTTCGTGTCGATTTCTCTTATTTCGCATAGATACTATGCTCCTTAATATCAGATTCTATCATAGCACTTTGGCGATTGGGCAACCGATGAGTGGGGTCAAATGTCCTCACTACCTAGGACCCAATCCCCCTTTTTTAGGCAAAATTCTCTTAAGAAAGATTTAAGCTTTTGTACTATGTATGCAATGAAATCAGTACAATTTATCGCATCCATGCAATAAAAAACCTTTTGACCTATATTGATCAAAAGGCATTTTACTGGAGAATTTTTTTACCTTATGGCTTTAATAACATTATAGCTTCTCTTATCTTTTCTTTGATAGCTCCCCCAGCATTCGGCTTTAATTCTAAGGCCTTTTCTAAGAGAGAGATAGCCTCCAAAAAGCTATCTTTCTCTACTGCAATCGCTTCGCCCTCAATGGCATCTATAGCCCGGGCCAGCTTAAGAATCTCATCCTTTTTTGCTATCGGCAACCGTACCGCCGTAGTCTTGCCGGCATTCCATGTCGGCTTTAATGTTCCTTTATGTATTCCACCTCTAGGCATACTCACCCCCTTGTCTATCAATACTCTTAGTATTGTAACAGGTCTATAAGGGAATGGTTATTTAAAAATATTAATTTTTGTAAAGCTTGACTTTCACCTATCAAAATGCTACCTTAAAAGACGAGGACGACTCCCAAGGCATGGAAGTCGCCCCAACAAAAAAAATACACTAACGAAATGATAACAGATAACAACGGTTCCGTAAAGACCCCAATGGTAGGGGATATTTCTCAGTTTTCCGAGTTCGTGATCGCCAATTATCTTCACTTGCTAGACAGACCTGAAAAAGGGGAAAAAGGTAAGTATATATGCCCTAATTGCGGGGAGCCTAAATTAAGCATCTCTCAATCAGGCCGAAAAAAGGGAATAGCCTATGATTGCCACGGATGTCACGATAACAAAAGAATCGCTTACTTGTTACGAGAGGCCAACGGTGAATTCAAGAAAAAACCAGATAATTCACCTACCCAAAAATCAAGCTTACAGAAAGACCTGTTACAGGTCAGTAAAGACCTAAAACAGTTCATCTCAGGGGAACCTGACGACGACGATCAAGAGGATAAATTAAGGATAATCAAGCCGGAACATACCTTATCTCTTATCCAAGAAATCATCAAAGGGAAGGAATTAAAATACAATCTCAGAAGTAAAGAGATTGAATTGCAAGGGAAAGTATTGAATCTGGATACTTTCAGGATGAAGCTTCAAAATGATCGCGGTATTTTTATCAAAAGCACCGATATAATGCTTGAAGCTTTATATTTTGAGGCCAAAAATAATGAATACGATCCAATAAAGCTTTTTCTTGAGCAATGCTATCAAAATTATGATCCTGAAGTAGATGAGAATTTTGATATTACGGAAGTCACTCAGGTACTTTTTGGGGTTAGCGATCCGCTCTATTGCCAGTATTTTTATCGCTTCCTAATCGGATTAGTAAAAAGAATCTGGAAACCGGGCTGTAAATTTGATGAAGCCTTTGTGCTGCAAGGGGAACCAGACTGTTACAAATCTACTTTTTTCAAAACATTAGGGGGAGAATACTTCACCGATGCCATGATGTCCACTGACAAAGATGGATTATTAACCATGGCGAAAAATTGGATCATAGAATGGTCCGAACTAGATCACTTCACCGCAAAAACCTATCACGGAATAATCAAATCATTCCTTAGCCGATCTGATGATTTTTACCGCGAGCCTTATGCACGAGAGGCAATGTCACATCCTCGCTGCAGCATGATTGTGGGTAGCACCAATCGCGATACTTTCTTGAACGACCCGACCGGGAACCGGCGATTCTGGATCATCCCAATCCCCAAAAATCATAAAATTCACATTGACTATCTTCAGGCGTACAGAGAAAAGCTTCTAGGATGGGCTGTCTGGCGGTATTTAGGCGGCGAGAGCTGCGTGCTACCAGCAGAATTCAAGGCACTCCAAGCAGAAGCCAATAAGCAATGGGAAAACAATGATTCATGGGAAGATGAACTCGCTGAATTTCTTGATCGCGAAACTGATCTCTCGGTGGCGGAATGTTTGGACCGGCTTGTTAAAGCGGGCTATCCTGTAAATTTTGGCCGAAGCGATGAGATGCGAATGGGGGACATTTTGAGAAAAGCAGGGTTTAGTCGAAAAAGAATACAGCGCGGCGAAAAACGGATGTATCGCTATCTGAAAGATTAGATTTTCCTTTCTTTGGGATTTAAATGGCTTTTTTTCTAAAGGCCATTTTTTTTGTCCTTACCTTGGCCTTACCTTATCCCTACCTTTGCCCTGCTTTTGACAGGTAGTAGGACAGTCTAAAACCTATATACAGCAAGCGATTCACGTCCCTGCCCTACCTGCCCTACCTTGGGGGGCAAACTTTCCTAAATACTGGCAACTTACAAGAAGATCATATATAAGTACATATATATTATATATGTACTACTAGAGTACATATATATTAATGCTATTTT
>NZ_JADEXI010000527.1:0-3242 GCF_015207185.1 Microcystis sp. LEGE 08355
TCACCGTGGTTATCCAAATCGACTCAACTCAAAACTACGAAACCAAAACCCAAGAGATCGCTAGACAACTTTTAGCCGAAACTCGCGAAAAAAAAGGTCTTTGGTCTGCTTTACAGGATCAAATGCGTTGGGATGATAAATTACTCGATTGGGCAATGTCTAACCCCAATTTACGAGTACAATTATTCCGTTTTATTGACTGTTTACCCGCTTTACGCAGTAATGCCGAGATCGCTAATCATCTCCAACAATACCTCGGTGATGCTTCCGTAGAACTGCCCAGTGCGCTGAAAAGTATCCTCAACTTTAGTGATCCTAACTCCCTACCGGCTCAAACGGCCGCCAGTCTGATCAGTAAATCCGTAGAAACCTTAGCTCGTAAGTATATCGCCGGGGAAGACCTAGAGCAAATTACTCGCACTGTCACCCGTCTGCGGAAGGAAAAAATGGCTTTTACCATAGATCTCCTCGGTGAAGCGGTAATTACTGAAGCGGAAACCCAAGTTTATCTACAAAGTTATCTCGATTTAATGACCCATTTGGCTCAAGAAGCGAGCAAATGGAATAAAGTTAGCCAAATTGATGAAGCGGACGGCGACTTACTACCACAAGTGCAGGTTTCTGTCAAGCTAACTGCCTTTTATTCTCAGTTTGATCCCATGGATCCGATTGGTAGTAAGGAGAAAGTTTGCGATCGCATTCGCCTACTGTTGCGACGCGCTCAGGAGTTAGGGGTGGCAGTCCATTTTGATATGGAACAGTACGTTTATAAAAACCTCACCCTGGCTATCCTGAAAGAATTACTCCTAGAAGAAGAATTTCGCAGTCGTACCGATATTGGCATCACCCTACAGGCATATTTAAGAGATTCTGCCCAAGATTTACAAGATTTAATTAATTGGGCCAAAAAGCGCGGTTATCCCGTTACTGTCCGGCTAGTCAAAGGCGCTTACTGGGATCAGGAAACGATTAAATCTCGGCAAAATCACTGGCCACAGCCGGTATATAACGAAAAATCGGCCACCGATGCCAATTATGAGCGGATGACGCGGTTATTATTGGAAAATCATCAATATTTATACGCCGCCATCGGTAGTCATAACGTGCGATCGCAAGCCTTGGCCTGTGCGATCGCAGAAAGTTTAGAAATTCCCCGTCGTCGCTTTGAAATGCAGGTATTGTACGGCATGGGCGACCAATTAGCCAAAGCGTTAGTGAAGCGGGGTCATCGGGTGCGGGTTTATTCCCCCTACGGACAACTCTTACCCGGTATGGCCTACCTAATCCGCCGTTTATTAGAAAATACCGCTAATAGTTCCTTCCTAAGGCAAAATTTGGAGGATCGTCCCGTGGAAGATTTAATCGCAGCCCCCCGGGTTTTAGGCAAGGATAACCCGATTATCCCCGGTTTTCCTAATGCCCCCGATACAGATTATGCCAACGAGCAATTACGAAATAAAGCGAGTCAAGCCCTCACTTTTGTCAAAAATTCCCTCGGTAAAACCTATTTACCCCTAATTAACGGCGAATACGTCGCCACCAATGTTCAAATTAATTCCGTTAATCCCTGTAACCCGCAGGAAATAGTGGGGAAAGTAGGCTTAATTGAGGTGGAACAGGCAGAAAAAGCGATCATAGCGGCGAAACAGGCTTTTCCCGCTTGGAAACGCACCCCAGTGGCTAAAAGAGCCGAAATACTGCGAAAAGCGGCAGATTTGATGGAAGCGCGACGACACGAGTTATCGGCCTGGATTTGTTTGGAAGTGGGCAAAGTTATCCAACAGGCGGATCCAGAAGTGTCAGAAGCGATCGATTTTTGCCGTTATTACGCCTCCGAGATGGAAAGACTGGATTTAGGGCATAATTTCGACGTAGCAGGCGAGAATAATCGTTATTTCTACCAACCACGGGGTATTGCTTTAGTGATTTCTCCCTGGAATTTCCCCCTAGCCATTGCGGTGGGGATGACAGTAGCAGCTTTAGTAGCCGGTAACTGTACGCTATTGAAACCTGCCGAGACTTCTTCGGTGATTACGGCGAAATTTGCCGAGATTCTCCTAGAAGCGGGTATTCCTGCCGGAGTCTTCCAATATATCCCGGGTAAAGGTTCGCAAGTGGGGGCGCATTTAGTTAGCCATCCCGATGTTCACCTAATCGCCTTCACCGGTTCACGAGAAGTGGGCTGTCGCATCTATACAGATGCCTCCATCGTGCAAAAGGGTCAAAAACACCTAAAACGAGTTATCGCCGAAATGGGCGGCAAAAATGCCCTAATTGTCGATGAGAGTGCCGATTTAGATCAGGCCGTTGTCGGTGCGGTTAAGTCCGCTTTTGGCTACACCGGCCAGAAATGTTCCGCCTGTTCGCGGATAATTGTTCTGGAAAGCGTCTATGATAGCTTTGTTGATCGCTTTGTCGAGGCTACCAAGTCCCTCAATATCGGGCCGACGGATTTACCGAGTACGGAAGTAGGACCGGTTATCGACGAGAAAGCTCAAGCAAGAATTCGGGAATACATCGAAACTGGTAAAAAAGAGGCAGAATTAGCCCTAGAGATGCCAATTCCAGAAGTGGGTTACTTCGTCAGTCCCACCGTCTTTAAGAATGTTCCCCCTGATGCGGTAATAGCGATGGAGGAGATTTTTGGTCCAGTGGTGGCAATTATCAAAGTGAGCAATTTTGAGCAAGCTTTAGCCGTGGCTAACGGAACCGACTATGCTTTAACCGGTGGCTTATATTCCCGCACTCCTGCCCATATTAACCGAGCTATGCAGGAATTTGAAGTGGGAAACCTCTATATTAACCGGGGAATCACCGGTGCGATTGTCTCCCGTCAACCCTTCGGGGGTTTCAAGATGTCGGGGGTAGGTTCCAAAGCAGGGGGTCCCGATTATCTGCTGCAATTCCTCGAACCTCGTCACATCAGCGAGAATATTCAACGTCAGGGATTTGCACCGATTGAAGGGGCCGATTAAGCGATATAGCCAAAATTGGCGATTATTGGGGGTTTATACCCCCAAATCGGGTTAAATTATCGGCTAAGACTAAATCCAGTTATTAAAAACTGATTATTTATTCTCCGTTTTGCCTTCTGCATGAGTAGAAAACGGGTTTCTCCGAGAAACCCGTTTTCTGTGCGTTACTCAGTATTCAGGAGTCAGTATTCAGGAGTCAGCTTTTTTCTCCCTGCTCCCTTCCCCCCACTTCCCTATCTCCCCACTCCCCTATCTCCCCCCGCAACG
>NZ_JADEXI010000528.1:0-3221 GCF_015207185.1 Microcystis sp. LEGE 08355
CCCCAAAACCCTGCTCCCCTCTCCCCAATTCATAATTCATAATTCATAATTCATAATTCCCACTTCCCCAACCCGCAACTAATTCGATCGAGCCATTTAATCACAGAAGCTTGTATACTTTTGTAAAAATTGCTTCTAGCTGACCTGTAGATTAATCGAGGGAGTTATTGATATATGTATATAGTTCAGGTTGCCTCTGAGTGCGCCCCGGTGATTAAAGCCGGGGGATTGGGGGATGTGGTATATGGATTGAGTCGAGAATTGGAAATTCGCGGTCATTGCGTGGAGCTAATCCTACCCATGTATGATTGTATGCGCTACGACCAAATTTGGGGCTTACACGAGGCTTATCGGGACCTGTGGGTGCCTTGGTACGGTGGGGCAATTCACTGTAACGTTTTTTGTGGTTGGGTACACGGGCGCTTGTGTTTCTTTATTCAACCCAATTCGGGGGATAATTTTTTTAATCGCGGTACTTACTACGGCTGTAAAGACGATAATATGCGTTTTGCCTTCTTCTCTAAAGCCGCTTTAGAATTTTTGCTCAGAAGTAATAAACGTCCCGATATAATTCATTGTCACGACTGGCAAACCGGGTTAATTCCGCCCTTACTTTTTGAAATTTATAAATATCATGGTATGGGCAATCAGCGCGTTCTTTACACCATCCATAACTTTAAACACCAAGGATTTGGAGGTGCAGAAATTCTCTGGGCAACAGGATTAAATAACGATTCTTATTACTTTAGCTATGCCCGACTGCGCGATAACTTCAATCCTTTTGTGATTAATTTTATGAAAGGTGGCATCGTTTTTGCCAACTATTTCAATACCGTCTCGCCCCACCATGCTTGGGAAGCGCACCACACTGATGTTAGTTACGGTTTAGGCCATACAATTCACCAGCATCAACACAAATTTACTGGCATTCTCAACGGTTTAGATTACAATATCTGGAACCCGGAAGTGGATAAATTTATTCCTGCACCCTACGGTATTGATAACTTCTCCGAGAAGGCAGGCAATAAAAAGGCACTGCGAGAAAGACTCTGGTTAAGAGATGAACCAGAGAAACCCTTGATTTGTTATGTCGGTCGTTTAGATGACCAAAAAGGCGTACATTTAGTTCACCATGCCATGTATTATGCCTTAGCTCGCGGGGCGCAATTTGTCCTCCTAGGTTCCGCCACCGAATCGTTAATTAATAACTGGTTCTGGCACGAGAAAAATCACCTCAATAATAACCCTGATGTTCATATTGAATTGGGCTTTAATGAGGAATTATCTCACCTCATTTATGCGGGTGCTGATATGATTGTGGTTCCCAGTAATTTTGAACCCTGCGGACTGACACAAGTAATCAGCTTAAAATATGGAACTGTTCCCATTGTCCGGGGAGTTGGTGGTTTAGTTAATACGGTTTTTGATCGCGATTATGATACCTATCACCAACCGGAAGAACGCAATGGTTTTGTCTTTTTTGATCCCGATAATAATGCCCTCGAATCAGCCATGTCCCGGGCATTGGAATTGTGGTACACTCAGCCAGAAGAATTCCAAAAATTAGCGATTCAAGGCATGGAATGCGATTACTCTTGGAATCGCCCCGGGGAAGAATACGTTGCCCTCTATGAAATGATTCGCCACAAATAAACTGTCTTGTCTCTAGCAATTCCCTGGCAGTTGTCAACAGAAATTCGAGGAATAGATTTGTTGAAATTTCCAGGGTAATTGCTTTAGTTTTGACCGACTATTAACCCCACCAACAAACTTTTTTAGTAAACCCTACCTAGTAGAGCAGAAATGTTAACTTTGCTTGGTATTCTTGGGTGAGGGGATGACTAACTCCCAAAATCTGAAATATGGCTAACATGGCTTTTCTTGCCCCATCCTGACGATATTTTCTACTTTCTCCCACCAGGCTGATCAGTTTATCTAAAGCGGCGGCATAATCTTCTTTTAAAGCGAAATTAATCCCAGTAAAAAATATCGAATCGAGGGGATTATTTTCTGGTGTTAACTGTTGAAATTCTAGGAGAGTTTTCCAACCTTTGATAACAGGATTTTCCTCTTTAATAGCACTGATTAATCGGTAGGCATCAGACCATTTTTCTAGACGCATGAGAAATTTTACCGCCATAATAACTAATCGCGGTTCGTTGGGATATTTAGGAAAAAGACGATCAAATAATTGTTTAGCTGCGGGCAAATTATCGAGGGCGATCGCTTCTTGGATTTCTGCTAATCCTGTTTCTAATTCCGATTGTAAATCGAGACGGTAAAATAAGTCTCTAATTTGTTCTTCTGGCAAAGCACCGACAAAACAGGGTAACACTTCTCCCTTGCTGACAATTCGCACATCGGGAACTCCTTCCACATCGTATTGTTCGGCTAATTCGGGATTTTTATCTATATCTATTTTTGCCAGGATAAAATTATATTCACTGGCCAGTTTTTCCAGCATCGGTTTTACCAATTTACAGGGTCCACACCAGAGAGCATAAAAGTCTAAAATCACTGTATTTAGATAGGACTTCTCGATCACTTCACTGTCAAAATTTGTCCCATCTACCTCGATAGAATATCCCATCTATTTCTCCTCTAATCACTTATTTTTCAGCTAGTTTTGTCTCACTTACCTCTTTTACCCAAAGGGCTAATCCTCCCCCTCGTCCCCGGGCTGCTATCATTGTTTCTGTGATCAAAAAATAGGCAAAAAATGCCTGTTTTTTGATACTTTCCTGATAAAAATTCGCTTCACTTACCTGGCCATTTCTAATAAAACCTGAATAGAGAGAGCGATTAAATAGGGTTAGGTTGATCCGGGTAAAATCAAAAGCGAGAAGACGGGTTTTAGGAAAAAACTTAACTGGACCGCTTACGGATAGTTTTACTGCCCCTAAAACTATCTGATTGCTGACGCTTCCAGAGATAAATTCTCCCAGTTCTAAGCTCTCATTTCTTTGGTAAGAGATGGTAATTTTTAACCAGGATGGTAGATAGCACCCCTTCCCCAAAACAATCCCCGCTCTCTTTTTCGCTTTTTGAGTTCCCGTGATAAAGTATAATCGCCAAGTACCGACCAAAGCCTCAAAAGTAAGATTTTCTTTAGTTTTTTTATTGTTTTTTTCTTTGGTTAAGAGAAATTCCAGCAATTGAGAGACGGGGGGGCGATTATTGTCCTCAAGTATTAGGGGTGAGTCGAGATTTCTAACCATGAT
>NZ_JADEXI010000529.1:0-3219 GCF_015207185.1 Microcystis sp. LEGE 08355
ATATTATCTTAAGGTCGATAAAAACGGAACTTCCCAGGATTGTCCGAATTGTGGTGCGATTACTGGCAAAAAGTCGTTATCAGAAAGAGTTCACCGGTGTGATTCTTGCGGCCACATTGAACCGAGAGACACGGCATCAGCGAAGGTAATCGAGAACCGAGGAAAAAACGCGGTCGGACTGACCGTGTTAGAAAACGCTCGCGGAGGCGATTTGACGGGGATCGACTGGGTTAAACCAGGTCGATCTAGTTAAAAACCTATGAACCGAGAATCTCCCGCTACACCGCGCGAGCGGTTAGCGGGGGAGAGTCAAAATTAGAATGATTAAACCCCAACCATAACCCCGCCTCGATAACCGATAGCCGATAACCGATCGCTAAACATGGATCCATCTTTCGCCCTTACTCTGCAAATTGTCATCACTGTGGTGGCGGGGATTACAGCCCAAGTCATCGCCGAATACCTGAAAGTTCCCAGTATTGTTTTCCTGCTCATTTTTGGGATTGCTTTAGGGTCCGATGGTTGGGAAATTTTACACCCCCAAAGTCTGGGAATTGGTTTAGAAGTCCTTGTTGCCCTCTCTGTGGCGATTATCCTATTTGAAGGTGGTTTAAGCCTAAGCGGACGGGAATTAGGGCGAGTTTCTGGCAGTTTACGCAATCTTGTCACCCTCGGTACTTCCATCACTCTCATCGGTGGCGGTATGGCAGCCCACTGGTTGGGGGAATTTCCCTGGCCGATCGCATTTCTTTACGCTTCTTTAGTGGTGGTAACTGGTCCGACGGTGATCGGGCCTTTGCTGAAGCAAGTAGCCGTAGATCGACGGGTGGCGACGCTTTTGGAAGGGGAAGGGGTATTAATCGACCCTGTGGGCGCAATTTTAGCCGTAGTGGTGCTAAATACGATTATTGATAGTCATGCCCGCCCCATGGAAATTATCACTGGTTTAACCCTGCGTTTAGGTATCGGGGCGGCGATCGGCATTGCTGGCGGGGGATTGTTAAGTTTTATTATAAAAACTTGCAATTTTCTGACTTTTGAGCTAAAGAATCTCGTGGTTTTAGCGGGAGTCTGGGGATTATTTGGTTTATCGCAATTTAGTCGCAGTGAATCGGGGTTAATGGCGGTGGTAATGGCGGGAATTGTGCTAAAAGCGGCGGCAGTTCCCGATGAGCGGTTATTAAGGCGTTTTAAGGGTCAATTAACGACTCTTTGCGTGTCGGTACTGTTTATTTTACTAGCGGCGGATCTTTCGATCGCCAGTGTCATCGCTTTGGGTTGGGGCAGCGTCCTGACTGTGTTAGTCTTGATGCTGGTGGTACGTCCCCTGAGTGTGGCTCTGTGTACCCTAAAAAGTGACCTAAATTGGCGACATAAGTTATTTATCGCTTGGGTTGCCCCTAGGGGAATCGTTTCTGCTTCCGTAGCTTCTTTATTTGCCATTTTACTCACCCGTGCCGGTATTAATGGCGGTGAAGCGATCAAAGCTTTAGTCTTTTTAACAATTTTAATGACCGTTTTTATTCAGGGATTAACGGCGCGGTGGGTGGCAAAAGGGCTAAAAATCACTTCTTCTGCGGCAACAGGGGCAGTAATCGTCGGTTGTAATCCCCTAGGTCGCTTAATCGGCTGTTTATTCCAAGAACAAGGGGAAAACGTGGTTTTAATCGATACGGATGCTGCGGCCTGTCAGCAAGCAAAACAAGAGGGTTTGACGGTGCTGCAGAGTAGCGCACTTGATACAAAAATACTGCAAGAAGCCGGCATCGAATCCATGGGGACTTTTCTGGTTTTGACTAATAATAGCGAGGTTAATCTGGTTTTAGCCCAAAGAGCCGGGGAGGAATTTCATCCTCCCCGGGTGTTGGCTGCCTTTGCGGGAACCCCTAACCCAGATAAAAATAAGGTTAATCAGGTTTTTCTGCCTAGTTTTTCGGTCAAGGAATGGAATCAGTATTTAGACGATAATCAGATTAAATTGGGTAAAACTATCTTTAAAGCCGATGATTTGAGCGAACAACAAACCAGATTAACTAAATTAATCGAAAATGGCGAACTGCTGCCCCTACTATTGCGCCGCGATAATTCCCTACAGGTAGTCACAGAAAGGGAAGAATGGCGCACAGGAGATGAATTAATCTATATTCTGCGCGATTTACGCCCACAACTGCTTAAACGTCTTTCTGGCACTGTCAGAACCCGTTTATCTTTAGAAATCTTACCCGAAGTGGAAATTGTCGCCAGTAGATAGGGTTTGCTGACAAAGTTTTTTGTGGGGGTAGGGTGTGGGGTGTAGGGTGTGGGGTGTAGGGTTTTAGCCATTTTGAGGTGGTCAATTACCTACTTTTCAGGGAAAAAGTCCAGGAATTTTACCCCCGATCCCTCCAATGACTGGCACTTTTTGATTTCAAAAAAGTCTAATACCATTTTTCTAAAGTAATGGCAGAGATGGTTAATTGCCCCCACCCCCCGATGTCGGGGGGTGGGGGCAACAGTAAAGGGATTGGCAGAGATTCAACTTAACTTAGCTAAAAAAAACGGTACACTGATAACTGATAATTGATAACTGATCACTGCTTATGCCTCCTCGTTGGCCCCGTCAACCCGACCGCAAAAACGATCCCGCTTTCCGACGTTTAGATGATCGCATGAATTTCGCCGTTCATGTAGCGGGTTTTTTAGCTATTAATTCAGGGTTGTGGTTTTTTCATATCATTAAATTCCCCGATTGGACTTGGTTAAATCTGTTCACGGGAATTTGGGCTATTCTATTGGTGGGACATTTGATTTATATAGCGGCGATCGCTAACTACTCGGTAACATCCCATGGCTAACACAACTCAGGACATCGAAAATCTGGCAGCCCAAATCGGCGACAATATCTACATTGACGTGGCTAAATGGCATCTCTATCTCCGGGAAGCACATTTACACAGCGTCGTTGCCGAAAAAGTCTTCCCTTTGCTCGAAAACGACAGTTTAAGCGAGAATGCAGTCATGTCTATCCTGCGGGAGATAAAAGTCACCCTCGGAGGTGGTCATCTGCAAGTTTCTCTAGCGGATTTATTACCCAGCAAATGTCAGATAGATTTAATCGATTTGCTAGAAGAATACCAAAAAAGTTGCTAAAATTCCCCAATAGTATGCCCGATAACTCGCAACTATAGGGTTGGCTGAATAAATCTAAAAACATTGTCCGATAAGTACTGGTCATTGGAG
>NZ_JADEXI010000530.1:0-3213 GCF_015207185.1 Microcystis sp. LEGE 08355
TTAGTGATTTTCAAGCGGCCAGCAATTGGTCAATTCTCACAACTATAGGATTGAATCTTTTCAGAGGCTTGGGTTTTCTCTCAATAACAGAGGGACAGAGGTGGTTAGCTGAACGTTGGGAAAAACTGATAGTTTTATCGACGTAAGAAGCAGAAAAATTAGCTAAATTAACAGGATGTACTCTCAGACAATTTGAAGAGAGATAGGCTTTTAGTGGCTTGGGAACAGGCTTTATCAATCTATTCATAATAAATATTGGCAGAGAATTAAAGATTAGTTATTGTCACTAACTCTTTTGGTTAGAAAAAGATAAAATTGAGAATCTTCAGTCAAATTTATTGACTCAAAATCAGCTATACTTAATTTAAATGAATCAACCCTAGGGCAAGGGGGGGGCGGAGATTCGAAATGCGTCTTAGCTTAGTCCATTAGTCGGCTCGTTTAATCCCCTCTCCCAAGAATGATCAGGAGTAGCAAAATAAAAATCTACTCCTAGTTTCTCACTCAACTCTTGATGTCCAATAAACTCTTTGACCTTGTCACAAGGGTCGGTTTTTATTTTGTCAAAGGGAATCTCTTGGAAAAGTTTTTCGGTCACTAAATTAATTTCACTTTAGCTTAGTTTTGATAGATCATTTGCTCAGTAATAGGACAAAATTAACTTCTTGGTTAGCATAGGCACTCAAGCAAAAGGCAATGGGTAGTTAGATATGTGTAATTAATTATGTTTAGCTACTTAAATGGTTTGGCGATTCTTTTCCTTCCCTCCCAGCACGATAGCATAATTCACTTCCAATCCAACTTTAAAAAACTCGCTCTTCGCTTCCTTCTCCTCGTTCCCGCTGCCTGCTCTCCGATACTTTCTCAACAGGATTTAGTATTAATTCTCGCTCTGGTCGTGCTTTGATCACATCCGAGCAAGACGGCTATTTGCCGTTGAGATAAATTTACCTCTTGACCAAGTTGGTAGAGCAAGTTTCTTGGTTCTATGTTAAGATATTGAGGGCTTCGTTTTTGGGTCTGATTTGTTGTTGTTAAAGATCAGAATATACCTGATGAGCCTTTCCTAGTCCAGCCTCTAGGCTAATGTGTTTCCTTTTTGAATTGACGTTTTTCTTGGTAACGAAGCTGATCCGCTGTAGGGTAAATAAAAAATGACAGAACAAGCTTGGTGGGTACAAAAATGGTTAGAACTACTCGATTCCTATCGCTTTAAAAAACGTTTGGAACGAGCTAGACTGTACGCTAGAGAAGGCAATGTGTTAAGTATTGACTTTGAAGACTCGCAAGTTATTGCTAGAGTGCAAGGCAGTGAACCAGAGCCTTATATAGTGGATTTATCCCTAGCGGCTTTTAGTGATGAAGAATGGGATTATATTATTAAGCTTCTCTCCAAAAAAGCCATTTATTCCGCTCAATTGCTCACCGGACAAATGCCCGATCATATTGAGCGTGTTTTTATCGATAGTGGGGTGAATTTATTTCCCTTTTCCCTAGCTGATATTCGCTCTCGTTGCACCTGTCCCGATCAAGCCAACCCCTGCAAACATATAGGAGCAGTGTATTATCAATTGGGCGATCGTTTTATTGTCGATCCCTTCCTGTTGTTGCAACTGCGCGGCCGAAGCAAAAGCCAAATTCTGGAAGCTTTACGCGAAAAACGTTCCTATTCCTCTGATAATCAACCTTTAGCATTCAGTGAACCCCCCGCAGTAGTCGAAAAAACTGCCCCCGACAGCGCTATCGATCGCTTTTGGCAGTACGATGAAGAGCTAGACCCCTCCCTCGTTGTCATCACGCCAGGGAATGAAAATCAAACCATTCTCGACATTTTAGGCAATTTTCCCCTCGCTGGCCCCGAATCAGATGCCATAGAACAATTTTTAAAACCAATTTACCGGCAAATTCCCCAAGAAGCGATGGCGATTGCCTTACAGTAGGGGAATTTGGGGTATAGAATCAGCCTAGTCAAAGTAGTCCCAAGGACAAAAGAGCCAGCCAGATTTGTCCTCGCATCAGGGCGAGGAATTAACCATGGAGAAAATCGCCCCACCACTAACCGCTAAACCGTCTTACTTTTGCCAGTTTTACTGCCCGGGGAAGTAGTTTTTTTGGTGGTGGTAGAAGTAGTTTTCTTGGTAGTGGTTTTCTTGGCAGTGGTTGTCTTGGCGGCTAGGGCGACTAAAGCTTGTTCTAGGGTGAGGGTTTCGGCGGTTTCTCCTTCGGGAATCTTGGCGTTAGTTTTACCGTGCTTGATATAAACTCCGTAGGGTCCCTCGTACAATCCCACCAATTCCCCATCGTCGGGATGTTTACCCAATTCTTTTAAGGGTGGTTTGGTAGAACCACGAGCGCCGCGAGCTTTTTTCGGTTCGGCTAATAAGGCCAAGGCTCGATCGAGAGTTATAGTCAAGACATCATCGCTGGCTTTCAGGGAACGATATTCTTTTTCTTTGCCCTCTTCCTGAACCACATAGGGGCCGAAACGCCCTAAACTGGCTTTAATTTTGCCTCCGGTGAGGGGATGGGTTCCCAGCAGTCGCGGCAGTGCTAATAAACCCACCGCTTGTTCGAGGGTGATGTCCTCGGGTTTGACTCCTTTGGGTAAGGAGGCGCGTTTCGGTTTGGGATTGTCATCGCTGATATCTCCTAACTGGACGTAGGGACCGTAACTACCCACCAGCAGATAAATCGGCTCTCCGGTGTCAGGATGAAGACCGATTTTATCCGGACCTTCGGTTTTTTGTCGCAGCAGGGTTTCTACCTGTTCGGGGTTCAGATCCGCCGGGGTTAAATCGGCCGGGATGGAAGCGGTGAGGATTTCATCCCCCCGGGGGACTTCCAGATAGGGTCCGTATTTGCCGATCTTGATAGTTGCCTGTAAATCCTCTAAAATCACCGATTTAGCGGTGCTAGAGTTAATTTGACTCTCGCGCTCTTTGACTTGGCTTTCTAGCCCCTTTTCCCCCCGATAGAAGCGATCGAGATAGGGCAACCATTGGGCGGAACCAGTGGCGATATCGTCGAGGGTTTCCTCCATCTTCGAGGTAAATTTGGGATCTACCAGGTCGGGGAAATGGTTTTCTAATAAACCGACGACGGCGAAGGCGGTGAAGGTGGGAATGAGGGTTTTATTCCGCATTTGAGCATAACCGCGATCGATAATTGTGCCGAGAATGGTGGCGTAGGTGCTGGGTCGCCCGATTCCTTCAC
>NZ_JADEXI010000531.1:0-3211 GCF_015207185.1 Microcystis sp. LEGE 08355
CTTGACTGCAATTCAGGGGATAAAGTCATCATATTGTCGATGATTTCAAACAGTTTAATTATCTGTTCCCTCTCGAACTCCTTTTCATATAATCCCCTGATTAACCTCCACTTCCACTGTTCCCGTTGTGGCAGCTTCCCAGTAGTCGCTTTTGTTTTCAGGTGTGCCATGACTATTATAGCAAAGGGATTGCTACTTGCTTCTAGTTCTGACCATCTTTCCTCATAGTCCAGTAATTTAACCGTTGGGAATTTGAGGCTGACTTCACAGCCAGCGATAGTATAATTATAGGAATCTGGTCGCCAATTTACTCGTTCATCTCCTAATATAGCGAGACTGATAACCGGTTTCTGATACAAATCGAAGGCCCGATAGTTATAAATATACATCCTCTGAGGGAAATTTTCTTCGTATTGACTTTGAATTTCAATATGAATCAAAATCCAGACTTCTTCTCCACTGAGTAACCAGACTTTATAGAGTTTGTCAGCGAAACGTTTTTTTGTCTTTGCTGAAGCGGTAATCCGTTTGAGTTCTTTGTCTAGGGATTCGGGAATTTTTGTCCAATCAATTAGTTGGTGAACTTCAGGAAAGAAGAAATGTAAAAATGCTTCAAAATACTCGCTTAATGCTTCTTTCCAGGGTTCATCATAATTGGCAGTTGTTTGGTTCATTTGAGTTGTTTGCTTACTCGTAGGCTGTGAAGCGCGATAGCGTAACGCAACGATTTAATAATAGAGGTGGTGCGTTACGGCGGATTGTTAATTTTGGTTTTTTGACGGAATTGGTGGCCGCCTAACGCACCCTACGCCTACTTAATTAAACAAAGAAATTACCCACTGGAATGCTTCCTAAAGCTGGTAAAGTACCAGTAAATCCGGTGATATTTATTAATAAATCATTGCTGGATTGGAAGCCAGCCGTGCTATCATTAATAACGAGGTAAGTTCCAGCAATCGCACCAGTTGTTACTTGCACTAAGGCGGCACTATTAACCGCTAATTCTTGATTACCTGTAGTGGCTCCATTGGCATCAGTAAATACTTGATTGACTAAATTCTGTAAAGTGGTGACAGTGCTATCAGCAGCGCGACTGAAACTACTAGGCGCATTCATGGCAGTTCCACCTTGAGTTAATAAGTCGATTTTATCACTATTGATGGCAAAATCTGTGATACTATCGCTTGCTGCTATGGTAGATTCGCCAAATTGAAAGATGAAAGTATCTGCGCCTAGACCACCGGTTAAAGTATCAATTCCCGCACCTCCATTGATTTGATTATTGCCACTATTTCCGGTGATATTATTGTTACCAGCGTTACCTGTACCGTTAATATTGTTAGTGCCAATTAGTCTGAGGTTTTCGACATTGTTGGGTAAGGTGCGAGTGAGAGTGCTTTGCCAAGTATCAGTAATGATAACTTCTCCTATTCCTCCTTCGGGATTGATGGTAGCATTAACCGGATTGGAGAGGGTTACTGTAAAGGCTTCATCAGGTTCATTGAGGTTATCATTGAGGATGGGAATGCTAATAGTAGCAGTAGAAGTATTAGCAGCAATGGTGATAGTTCCGGTTTTGCTAGTGTAATCTACATTGGCGGTAGCGTTAATGGGTGCAGTGGTATAGTTGACGCTAATTGGTTGTGGATTGGGGTTATTGACAGTGACGGTGAGGATGGCATGATTATCTAAGCCTTCGACAACGGTGACATTATTGATGGAGACTTGGAAAAAGTCGTCATTCGTAATTGTTCCGGTAACTGGGGTGGCTGTACCTATTGTATAACCAGTACCTGAAGCGAGGGTTAAAATAACGGTTTCGTTGGGTTCAATAGTTGTATCCGCAGTGGGGTCAACTGTTAAAGTAGCCGTACTGAGTCCAGCAGCCAAGGTAATTGTTCCAGTTGTTGACGTGAAAGTTGCTGCACCGGTTTGGCTATAGTCTGTATTAAAGGTAGCTGTACCAGCAACGCTATAATTTACGGTCAAGGCGTTAGTCAAATTGCCAGTACGGGTGAAAGTATAAACTAGATTAGTTGTCCCATCTTCAGCTACACTGACAGGATTGACGGTTAGGGTAACAGGTGAAGGTGTGGTATTACCAAAGTTGATATTATTGACAGTTTGACCTGAACCAACGACGACTGTGTGATAATTGGGACTGTTAGGAAAGGTTTGACTGAAACCACTGGGAACAACTTCCCGCACAATGTAAGTTCCTGGTTGGACATTAGTAAAGCTATACTGTCCTGCTTCATCAATATTGGTGGTACTAGGATTATCAACGGCCGTGACTTGAGTTGGTTCTCCTGCATCTAAAACCCCGTTATTATTTAGGTCTAGGTAAATGCTTACTCCGCCTAATCCTGGTTCTTTGAAGCTTTGGGTTCCACTACCTAACCCATCAAAAACACCTAATAATTGGTCAGTACTGGTAAAGATACTAGCACTAGGATTAATTACTTGGAGATTACTGATGTTCGCACCGGTTCCTACGCCAAAAGCTGATAGCTTGACTCCTGCATTTTGTAAGGCGAGAACTTCATCGCTATAACTCCCCCCTTCGTTGTTTTCCCCATCGGAGATAAAAATCACATTTCCATTACCAGTAGTTGTTCCTATAGTCGTTAGGGTGTTAGCGGCTTTCTGTAAGGCTATTTCAAAGTTAGTTCCACCTAAATATACTAGAGAACGTAAAATCTCTTCGACATCTTTAATGCCATTGTTATTGCTATCTGTTGCTGGATTTGTGGTCAATTGAATCCCGCTAATAGTTGGATTCATATCCCGTTGATTGGCACTACTTTCAAAGCTGACAATACTGACTTTAGCTGTAGAACCTAATCCTTTACTAACTAAGCGATTATTTAAGGCAATAAATCCCGCTATTTCGGCATCTAGTCGGGTATTGGCTGTACCATCATTATTAACATCTCCTACAGCTAACCCTTGAAATAGCGAACTTGTACTACCGGAAACATCAATTACAAAAACTATATCGGGAGGATTACCTTGAATTAAGTCTTCGCGGACTCCATTACCGTTGATGTCGTTCCATTTTAACCCTTGAATGCTTCCTGGATTATCATCATTGGTAATCGTACCCGTAACTGCGGTGGTTGTCCCAACTGTATAACCTGTCCCGGTCGCAAGAGTTAAAGCAACAGTTTCATCACTTTCAACTGTGGTATCAGCAGTGGGGTCAACTGTT
>NZ_JADEXI010000532.1:0-3207 GCF_015207185.1 Microcystis sp. LEGE 08355
TCGGAACCCCCTAAGCCGAGTTTTCAAGGTGCTGCGCCGTCCACTTGGTTTTCGAGACTGGCCTTTTAATTCTAACGTAAAGCCAACCTAGAACGGCGGGGTTTCAGACCCAAAATTTCCGATGATTACTGTTTACTGATCACTGTTCACTGATAACTGAAGGGTCTCCTGTCTTCAGGTTAAGCTCCCAAAAAAAGGCTATTCTTTACCTTATATAGCCTGGCGAAAATTTGATGACTTCCTTGTTGGTTCACACTTACCCTTCTCTTGTCAAGGGTATTTTAATTAAACGTTACAAACGCTTTTTTGCCGATATACAACTGGACAACGGAGAATTAATTACGGCCCATTGCGCTAATACCGGACCGATGACGGATGTATGCGTAGAAGGTCAACCGGTTTATCTTTCTCGCAGTGATAACCCGAAGCGAAAATTAGCTTATACCTGGGAGATGATTCAACTGGGGGAGACTTGGGTGGGAGTTAATACCAATCTTCCTAATCAGGTGGTGAAAAATGCCCTGTTGCAAGGAGTTTTTCCCGATTTGGTCAAAAATGACACCGAAGTGCGATCGGAAGTGGCCTACGGTCAAAATAACGGCAGTAGAATTGATTTTCTGTTGACCCATGGGGATAATTCCCTCACCTATATCGAGGTCAAAAATACCACTTGGAATCAGGGAGAAACGGCACTTTTTCCCGATACTGTCACCACGCGAGGACAGAAGCATTTACAGGAATTAATGGCTTTATTGCCGGCAGCGGAAGCGATTATGCTCTACTTTATTAATCGGGGTGATTGTGACCGATTTGCTCCGGGGGATAGTAAGGATACTAAATACGGGCAGTTATTGCGTCAAGCAGTGGCTAAAGGAGTCAAGGTTTTACCCTGTCGCTTGCAAGTGACCCCCACGGGAATTTATTATTTAGGTTTAGCAGAATTGCAACTGTGAAACCAGTGGTTTAGAGGGGCCAGCTTTTGACAAAATCCCCTAGACCGCAACTGACCTTGAAAAGCTTAGAGACACAGTTACCTGTGCCTCTAATGGGGATTTTGTCGATACATATTTGGGGTAATTTGTCAAGGTTTTTGGTAACTAATTCCGTGGCGCATTTTCTCTAATTTCTGTTGCACCTGAGCATCGAGAGAATGGAATAAAAAACGCCCTTTGGGACTTTGAGAAGAACTCTGGGATTGTCTCAGACGACGACCGGTTAAATCCACCTCGATTTCGAGACGTTGAGCGGAAATCCACTGGGCCCCATAACCCATAACGGTCATTTTTTGGGCATTATCAGAGGTGGCGACGATAATCCGTCCGATAGCTGGGGCGCGATCGTGCCAAAAATCGGCACAGGTTTTCTCGATATAGGTGTCGGCGGTTTGAGCGTGAGCGGTAAAATAAACCGATAAATGGTTAGTGTAGCGTTCCTGGCTGCCGGGGGTATCTTGAAGGTAGGAATCGAAGACGATTTGGGTTTGATAACCCTGATGGTGGGTGTAACCGATTAGGGTTTCAATTAACTTGTCTCGCGCCGGTTCGAGACCGTGGCGATCGCTAATTTTTTTCAGGGACGGCCAAGCACCGATGACGTTGTAGCCGTCAACCAGCAGAAGGGAACGATCAGAGGAATTAACCATGGCTTTGAGAGTAATTGGTGTAGCATTAAGGGCAGTTCTAAAAAACAGCATCTTAATGATATTAACAAAAAATTTAAGATTCGACTGCCGCACTTGCCAATAATCTCGCTTTTAATTCTAGGGCATTTCCCTGATCCGTTACCTTACCACCCTCTAACAAAAATGCTCCATCGCTGTAATCCAATTCATCAAGGCGATGCGTCACCCAAAGGGCTGTAATTCCCCGGTTTTTGACCAATTTCTGCACTTGAGAGACTAATTCTAACTGAGTATCCCCATCCAAAAGGGCGGTGGGTTCATCAAAGAGCAAAACCTCGCAATGACGAGCTAAAGCCCCCGCAATGGCGATTCTTTGCTTTTGTCCGCCACTGAGAGCATAGATCGGTCGTTTTTCCATTTCTAATAAATTCACCGCCCCTAGGGATTCCCGCACTCGCGCCCGAATTGCCGGCGTGGATAAACCCTCGGATACCAACCCAAAAGCCACATCTGCCCCCACTGTTGGCATAACTAACTGATGGTCGGGATTTTGAAAAACAAAACCGAGGGGGTTAGGTATCTCTATTTCCCCGCGACTAGGTTTTAATAATCCCGCTAAGAGCCGCAGCAGGGTTGATTTACCGCTGCCATTTGTCCCCAACAACATCCAAAATTCTCCTCTGGGAACTTGCAAAGAGCAGCCATTTAATACTGATTTCCCATTCGGCCAGCTAAAGCAGAGGTCTGTTACTTTTATAGTCATGAATTATCAGCCTTTTCAGTGATCAGTTATCAGTTAAGCTAAGACTTATTTAAGGCTTGCTGAATCAATGTGAAATGTAGGCAAGATAGGGGTTTTGTGGCTTTTCTTGCTCCCACAGGTGCAAGATTTTGAGAGAATCGTGCTTCCAAACCTTGCGTCTTCATCGGCCCGAGTCCTGTAGGGGCGAAGCATTCGGGCAATAACCTATCGATGAAACCGTAGATTTTCTATCCGAATGCTTCGCCCGTAC
This sequence comes from Microcystis sp. LEGE 08355, assembly GCF_015207185.1. Lineage (NCBI taxonomy): Bacteria > Bacillati > Cyanobacteriota > Cyanophyceae > Chroococcales > Microcystaceae > Microcystis > Microcystis sp. LEGE 08355. The sequence goes on from NZ_JADEXI010000532.1 coordinate 2,635, forward strand.
TTTTTGCCGCAAACCCTATTTAAACCGCTTATTCTTAATGATCAGCCGAATCTCCTCCAATCCCTTTACTGTTGCCTCTTGCAAGAGTGCCTCTTGCCTCGTCTCAACAAGCAATTTAAATTATGAACAGCTTATCAGTTATCAGATTTGAGTTTTGAGTAGAAAGTGTTATGTAGGTGGTTGCCGTTTTCTTTTCACTGATTACTGATTACTGCTCACTGATAACTGATTAAAGAACTATTCTGTGGCTAAAGCGACAAACCCCGGTGCTCTACCAGTGGAGGCAGCCCCGGATTTTTGTGAAACAATCACCGCACTGATCTGATCGCTCAAAACCGCCACCTTTTTATCGGTTTGTTTTTCGCAGGTTAATTCTAATAATTCTGGATTCGGCGATCGCATGGCGTTAAGAATTGTTTGATACAAAGCGTCTGCTCCTGCTTCTTCCTTGCGCTGCACGGAAATGGGGATGGGGGAGAGTTTCAGGGTAATATCGATCGAATACATAGTTTAGCGTTCCCTTCCAAAAAACAAGTCAAAAACCATTGTATAGCAGGGGTTGGGTGTTGGGGG
>NZ_JADEXI010000533.1:0-3206 GCF_015207185.1 Microcystis sp. LEGE 08355
TTGATTATACCTGATAACGTTCTTAAAATCTATCGGTGGCCAAAGTTACTTATTTTAGCTATCTAGCTACAGAAATGAGTAGCTTTAAAAAGCTTTAGGTAGGTTTTTGGTTTCTGTGGTTAACCCCGATCCTCGTTTTAGCTCCCTCTCGAAAATCTATTGCACCACAGCCTTTAGTCACCTTAAACCCAATCACCTAAATTTTCCGCTACAATCGACAGTGCTAAGACTTAGGGATTTATAAACTACTATTCATGATAGATTTTAATACTCTCGCTGAATTTTCCCGCCACTATTGCGTCTCGATTTGTGCCTTTTTAGTACCCGCTAACTTAGTAACCACCCTTTTAACCGTTCTTTTTCTCTATTTTGGTCGTCCTACCCGTCAAATCTTACCCATTGCTTCCCTAGCTTTGTTGTTCGCTGTCACCATGTTTCTCCACGTCGCCACTTGGTTAATGATTGGTGTGGTTATGGCCCCCACTTTTATCCTCTTTGGACTAGGTTTAACCTGTTTTGTGATCAATTTTCAAGCCATTAGCGATCGCCAAAGCTTGGAACAGTTATTACACACCGGGGTTAGTCGTCTGGCCCGCTCTTTCAACTAAAGAAAAGCACCAAGACTTCCCCCTTCCCACATAGTTGAACCAAGAGGCTAATCTTGATGCGTCCAAGAGCGATGGGCCAGACGCAAACCCCAATCGAGCAGATAACCAATCGCGCCAATAACGAGAATCACCGCCATCAACTCTGAATAGGCGAGTCGATCGCGTGTATCGAGAATATAATAACCCAAACCCGCACTAACCCCCAGCATTTCCGCCGGGACAAGAACGATCCAGATAATACCTATAGCCAAACGGAAACCAGTTAAGAGATGGGAGAGGATCGCAGGCAGAATAATCTGGAAAACCGTTTCCCCTCGGGTAGCACAGAGACTGCGGGCTAAAGTCAACCAAGAGCGATCAACCGCATTAACCCCAGCAGCCGTATTGAGAAGGATCGGCCAGATGGCCGCCACCGTCAGCAAAAAATACACGGGTAGATCACCAATTCCCAAAACCATCACCGCTAAAGGCATCCAAGAAAGGGGCGAAATCATGCGTAGAAATTGAAATAGGGCCGACAAAGCCGATTCAAGGGAGCGATACAACCCGATTAATACCCCCAACGGCACACCGATGGCACTAGCGAGAACCAAGCCCACAATAACCCGGCGGCAACTGGTGAGGATATGGGGCATAATCTCCCCCCCAACAAAAAGCCGTAATAAAGCGACAAAAGAGCGTTCAGGGGAAAAATCATTTAAAATCGGGTTTGAGTGCCATAGAGGACTGGTAAATAGCCACCAGAGCAATAATCCAAAGCCGATACCCCATAAGGGTAGTAAGGCTCTTGGCGGGGAGGTCAAAGATTGTGACTTCATGGGTTCAGACCTTTAAAATTTGATCGTCTCGATGCGGGAGAGATTATTCGGTAAGCCGAAAGCTTTCGGTCCGCCCACCTGTTGCAAGGCATTACGGACAAAAGAGTCATCCACGAGATCCCGGGCCACCTGTCGGGGTTGCAGTTTTTGGAGAAAATCCGTATTTCCTTCCACCTGAGTGGTTTTGAGCAAGCGTACCAGTTCCTCGGTATAGGAAGGGAAAGGATAGGGCTGGAAATCGATCCGGTTGACTTGCCAAGCTGGATTCTCGATCGCCCCGTCTTTTTTATAGAAATTGCGATCATAGTAAGTAAGCGCCCGTTGCAATACTGGCAGCGGGTGAGGGGTATATTTTCCACCATCTTTAGAGAGAATCCGGGCCACTTCCGAGCGATTGCTCCGGGACCAGAGTTGAGCTTTAACGAGGGCGTTTACCACCCTCTGCGTCCATTGTTTCCGTTGCCTAATATCCTCCTCGTGAACAAAGACAACGCAACAGGCGTGATTCTTCCAGACATCGCCGGTGAAACGGAGAACCCTACCGGTTTTGAGATTTTCCGCCGCCGCGTTGAAAGGTTCAGCAACGATATAACCACCGATGCTCTTATTGGCGAGGGCTGATACCATATCCGGGGGCGGGAGAACCACTAGATTAACCTCGTTAGAAGCGATCGGCGCGTCCTTGGCTTTGCGAACTATTTTCAGCCCGTTACGTTGTAAGAGTTGTTGCAAGACCAAATTATGAATCGAATACCAGAAAGGAACCGCGATCGTTTTACCTCCCAATTCCCTGGGATTTTCAATATCGGGAAGGACGGTGAGGGCTGAACCATTGGTATGGTTCCAAGCGACGATTTTAGCGGGGAAATTGCGCCCGTAACGAATCCAGATCGAGGTGGGAAAAAGAACGTGAATAACGTTCACCTGCCGAGCGAGAAAGGCCTCAACAATCTGCGCCCAAGAGCGGAATAGGCGCGGTTGTTCGGCAGTTAAACCTTCCGCTTGATAAAGTTTTCGCGAGTGGGCCACCAATAGGGGGGCAGCATCCGTAATCGGTAGATAACCGATTTTCACAGGCTGATCTTTGGCATTGGCGTTAACGGGAAGATTCCAATTATCGGCGGCGATCGCTGCCCCGAAGGAACTGGTAAACAGTGCCGAAAGTTTCAGGAAATCTCGACGGCTCATGCCGCAACAAGCACAATTATCGTCTAGGTTCATGGATTTACAGTGTCATCACAAGGGCTAATTCTTGAAAAATTGACTGGCGTAGATCACTCAAAAGCTTCGCTGACTCGAAACGGGGTTTCGGCATCGAGATCGTCCATTCTCGGCGGATGCCCACCGGATGACGGCCCATGAGAAGAACTCGATCGGCCACTAATAGGGCCTCGTCGATGTCGTGGGTAACGAGGAGAACCGTGCTGTTATAGAGAGCTATGACTTCTAGGAGGAGTTTTTGCATCTCGAAACGGGTGATCGCGTCGAGGGCGCTAAACGGCTCATCCAGGAGCAGGAGAGAGGGGCGGCGGGCGAGGACGCGGGCTAGAGAAACTCTCTGAGCCATACCGCCCGATAGTTGATGAGGATAGGCACGCTCGAAGCCCTCTAGTTTGACGCTTTTAACGGCGGTGTGAACCCTTTCCCGTAATTGCTGATGATCGAGGCGGGGCATCCGCTTTAATTTCAAACCAAAAGCTACGTTTTGCCAAACGGTTAACCAAGGTAAAAGGGCGGGGGATTGAAAGACGATCGAGCTGCGGATGTCTGGGGCTTGTAG
>NZ_JADEXI010000534.1:0-3190 GCF_015207185.1 Microcystis sp. LEGE 08355
TTAGAGATTAATAGCGGCGAAGAAGAACAATTTGCCCTGCAATTAAGCGGAATCCTCGATTATTTCGAGCAGTTAAGCGAATTAGACACGGAAAATGTGCCACCCACCACGCGAGCGATCGAAATTCAAAATATCACTCGCGCCGATGGTAATAGACTTTATCCCGATCACGAGGTCTTAGTGCAGGAATCGCCGGCTCCAGAAGGGGATTATTTCCGGGTTCCCCGTATTCTCAACACCGACGAAGAGTGAATTAGTGATCAGTGATCAGATGTGAGTTTTCGGTTTACTGTTTACTGATCACTGATTTAGATGCCATCTAGGGTTTTTGCTGCTATCTTGGACTAAAATCAGACCTAGCAATGGAGACATAATATAATGATCGCATCTCAAGATGTGGTACCATTTCAGCTTATTTCGAGCGTAGAATCGGCAGCAACAGAATTTAGGCCTTGGGGTTCTTTCACGACTCTAGAAGAAGGTCTTGGTTATAAAATCAAGCGAATTGAAGTGAATCCGGGTCATCGTCTCAGTTTACAGATGCACTACCATCGCAGTGAACACTGGATTGTGGTTTCGGGAACGGCAAAAGTCACCTGTGGAGATAACGAAGAAATTCTCGGAGCCAATCAGTCCACTTATGTGCCGCAGTGTACGGCTCACCGTCTGGAAAACCCCGGGGTGATCAAATTGGTGTTAATTGAAGTGCAGAATGGGGAGTATTTAGGAGAGGATGATATAGTCCGTTTTCAGGATGATTATGCTCGCCATCAGAGCTAAGACCGTGTTTAGGGAGACAGAAAGGCAAGAAACTATATTTTCGCTCCAAAAACCTTTTGAGGTTAGTCTGCCTGACTGTCTTCCCTGCTCTCAAGGCTCCTCAAGTTCTAGAAAAATTTTCTTTTCGGGCCGGGTAGCGGTTTTCGTCCATGGCAGAAAAATAAACTTCCCCTAGGCCCTGTGTGGGAAGCTTGAGGAAAGCTGGGCTAGGGGAAATAATTTATTCCTTTGCTGGATTAACTTTAGCATATAACTCTCATTTGTCAGGACTATAACAGCCAGATGTCAATTCTGTGACAAATGCGAGTTTTCAGTTTACTGATTGCTGGTGACTGATTACTGGTTACTGTCCTCCACTTATTTTCTGAGAATTCTAGAGGTACTTGTAAAGATTTGTTACAAGGAGACGAGGAAAAATCTGCGGACAGGGAGACAAGAAAGGATTATCGACGGGGATCAAGGATTTCAGTAGGAAATTGGATTGGGGATCAAGGGAAACCGATTGTAAAGTTTTCGATACATCTCGCCGATTCTTGTAATAGTTCGATACATATAACATAGATAATCAGCGATGATTGTAAATTTATATTGCGAATAGCTCATCTTCTTCGGTGTTTTCCCTATACTGGTTCTCATCAACTTTGAGCCGACGTGCAGAAAAGTTAGACCACCAAGTTTGTAAGAGGTCAGGAAGATGCAATTAACCGCAAGAAATAACTGGGGCCACGTTTCTTTAGCAATGCTAAAAAGCTTTCTTCTCTGGAGTTTCGTCCTCACTGTCTGTTTATTAGTAGTGGGATTTCCTTTAGTAGTATTAATGATGACAGTGGGAGCATTGTCGGCGATTATCTTACAGTCGGTTTTACCGGTTAGTTCCGTGCTTTTAGTGGCGGGAATGATTATTGGCATCAATATTTTGGCTATCCTAATTAGTGCCGCTTTGTTAGCAGCAAAAGGTGTTCATCCCCATGAAGTTAGCTGGTTGCACTGGTTACACGGTGAGGCAAAAACTTCTCATCAAGCTGTTTATGCTTCTTGTCCCCTAACTTGCGGGATGATTCATTAAATCTGATTTTCTTACAGTGGAATTACTTACCTTTTTTCTATTTAGATTTATTTAAGTTTTCAACTGCTTTATCGGTTGACTATACAGATTCCAAGCTAGTGCAACCCGGTTTTACCGGGTTTTTTCATCGTTATTTAGCTAAAGCAGTTATCTGAATGGTGAGGTACGAAGTTTTCGTTTTGGGGGGTAGGTCTTCGCTCAAATTAGGTTAAACTTCATCTATTATGAGAAAGGCTGTGACTGAATATTAGGAAGATAGGGAGATGAGTAGGTGGGTGGAATTAAATATAAGATGAACGTAGGTTGGGTTGAAGCATGAAACCCAACGCTCGATTATGTTACGCTACCGCTAACCCATCCTACAAATAATTGTACTAGGAAATTTATTTTGCAAGACTACTTAAACAGTAATCAGTTAACTGAAAACTCACATCTGATAACTGATCACTGATAACTGATCACTGATAACCGGTATAATGGGCGAGAAAACCGGAAAAAATCGATGTCTAGCCTTCCAGAAAACGACAATCCCCGCTACAAGGCCATCTTAGCGGCATTAAACCATTTAATCAGCGTTGTTGCCCGTTTACGAGACCCAGAAAGCGGCTGTCCTTGGGATTTAGCCCAAACCCCGGCAACCCTGATTCCCTACGTTATCGAGGAAGCTTATGAGGTGGTAGCGGCGATTAAAAGCGGTGATAAAACTGCCATTGCTGAGGAATTAGGCGATTTACTGCTACAGGTGGTTTTACAAGCCCAAATTGCCAGTGATGAGGGTAATTTTAGCCTAGAAGAAGTAGCTAGAGGCATCACTGATAAATTAATTCGTCGTCATCCCCACGTTTTCGGGGATCTATCCCTAGAAAATCCCGAACAGGTGCGTCAAAATTGGGAGAAAATCAAAGCTGAGGAAAAAAATGACCCGACTATTAGTGGCAAATTAACCCGTTATGGCCAAACTTTACCACCCTTGATCGGGGCGATGAAAATTTCTCGGCAAGCGGCGCGAGTCGGTTTTGAGTGGGAAAATATCGCGGGAGTCTGGGAAAAATTTGGCGAAGAGTTGGCAGAATGGCAAGAGTCCCTAGAATCGGGCGATAAAGAGCATCAACAGGCCGAATTAGGCGATTTACTCTTTACTATTGTCAATCTTGCTCGCTGGTATAATTTAGACCCCAGTATCGCTTTACAAGAGACTAATCTGCGTTTTATTCAACGTTTTTCCCTAGTGGAATCTGTGGCGGAAAAGCCTCTTCATGACTATACACTAGAGGAATTAACAGTTTTCTGGCAGCAAGCGAAAGCTAAGTTAAACCAACCATCATCTGGGCAATAATGCAAGAG
>NZ_JADEXI010000535.1:0-3189 GCF_015207185.1 Microcystis sp. LEGE 08355
CAGACAGGAGCCAGAAAAAGATATTTATCAGAAAAGTCATGAGCAAGCTAGAGGTTTAAAGACTGAGCGGGTTCCAATTATTTTTATTAATAAATATTTTACACAACTCATACCAGGTAAGCAAGAAAGCTACGCCACTACTACCGAATCATTACCACCTAATGCTACTAGAAAGTCAAACATCTGCTCAAGAGAAAATTTTTGCAATCTGCCATTTTTTAAGTTAGAAATTTTAGCCTCGTCAATCCCCAAAATTTGACTGACCTCCTGCTCGCTTAATTCTTGTTCAGTAATCAGATCGTAAATCACTGAAGCCAGCTTGACTTTAGCGAGTTTTTCTTCTGTATTAGCAAAGCCTAAGTCTTCAAAAATGTTTCCCGAACTAATAGTATATTCTGTCATAATCATTTATCTCCTTTTTGGTATTTATTATTGCTCTTTTGCGATTTCCTGTGCTTTTTTCAGGCGTTCTTTTTCTCCTACAGGTGATTGCATCATTCAACCTTTATTTGATCTCAGAGAATAAAGCATCTAAATCTTGACGACCATTAACAATTCTTAAAATTTCCACCGTTTCATTAATTACTCGATAGAAAATAATATATCCATCTAAAGGTAAACCTCTCAAGGATGGTTTAATATGACTATAGCTGCGTCCTAACTTGGGAAATTGTACTAATTGTTGACACTTTTTGTAAAATTTTCTGAATAGTTTTTCACCTGCTTCAATATTTACTACTAAAAAATAATCGGCAATCTTGTTTAAATCTTGATTGGCTGAAGGCGCAATAATATAACGATTTATAATTATTTTTGTGGTGCTTTTTTAAATTTTTCGAGTATATCATTTATGACTTTTTCTCCATCTAATCCCTCTCCATTATCTAATTCTGCTATGGCAACGTCAATTTTTTGACGAGTTTCTTCTACCCATTGTAAGTAATCTTGATCGAGGATTTCTAGCAAGTAAAAAGCGGTATCTATGACTTGTTCTGAATTATTAAATCTGCCACTTTTTAACTGTTTTTGGATAAATTGTTCTTGATTGGGTTTTAGTTGAATATTCATGATGACTTTTGTAAGGTTAAGGGTTAAGTCCAGTGTCCTGTTTCATTTTACTACAAGGATTAGCTAAAATAGGTTAGTTGAGGTGCATTACATAACATTAACGCCCCCTACGAGATCGGCGATCGCTCCTTGTTTGAGTTGGTCAATGAGAGCATTATCTCGTTCCCCGGTTCTACCTGAATATTGCTTTAAGGCAGAGCCTTGAAACAAGGGAAATGAGTAGGTAGGGTGCGTTAGGAGCGCCACAATATTATTTAATTTACATTAATTACATAGGCGACGTAACGCACCAATATTATCCTAAATCCCTTGAGTAACCCACAGAAAAGGGGTTTCTCGGAGAAACCCCTTTTCTACTCATGCACTCATGCAAAAAGGGGAATAAATAATCAGTAGATCGTAGGTTGGGTTGAACGATAGTGAAACCCAACACTTTTAAATAATTGGGTTGGGTTTCGTTCCTCAACCCAACCTACGGCTCTTTTAAATAATTGGGTTGGGTTTCGTTCCTCAACCCAACCTACGGCTCTCATGCACTCATGCAAAAAGGGGAATAAATAATCAGTAGATCGTAGGTTGGGTTGAACGATAGTGAAACCCAACACTTTTAAATAATTGGGTTGGGTTTCGTTCCTCAACCCAACCTACGGCTGAATATTGCTTTAAGGCAGAGCCTTATATATTGTGTTTCAAGGCAGAGCCTTGAAACAAGGGTAAAAAGGGAAAAAAGAAAATAAGGGTTACAGAGTCCTCCGAGCACCGCACACCACCCGAAAACCGTAGTAGTAGTTGCTGTCGCGGCGGGCGTAGAAGCTGCGGGCAGCAGAACGGCAGCCATTCGGATCGTTGAACCAAGAACAGCCCCGCAATAAAAAACGATAATCATTATCATTATTATTTATCCAAGCACTGCCATCCGTCGGCGCTCCGATATAGTTATCGTGCCAATCGTCTTCGCACCACTCCCAAACATTGCTAATCATGTCATGGAGTCCCCAAGCATTGGGCTTTTTCTGGCCCACAGGATGAGTTGTCTGCTGAGAATTTTTGTAATACCAGGCGTAATTTCCTGACTGATTGGCATCATCACCAAAATAATAGCGAGTAGTGGTCCCCGCACGACAGGCATATTCCCATTCCGCTTCTGTGGGTAGGCGATAGGTTTTTCCTGTTATTTGACTCAATTTTTGACAAAAGGCTTGAGCGTGATTCCAACTAATCCTTTCTACCGGATTTTGGGGATTATTGGAAAAATAAGAGGGATTGGTTCCCATTACCGCTTCATATTGTGCCTGAGTGACTGGATATTTCCCAATCGCAAAACTGTTGACTTTAACTTGGTGTGGAGGCTTTTCCCAATCCATAGCATCAGAATCACTGTCAGGAGATCCCATAAGAAACTCACCTGCTGGTAAGCTCACCATCTCTAGTGTTATCCCATTGGGTAGGTTTTCGATAAATGAAGTTTTATTGTCTAGGGGTGTCTCTGGTTGAGCAGATTTAGATGGAATCATCCAATCTGATGGAGAAGAAGGAGTTTTATTGTCTAGGGGTGTCTCTGGTTGAGGAGGGGGAGGAATAGGAGAGTCACCGACGACGGAGGTGATAAAATTCCCGACTCTCTCGATTACATGGTTGTTGATGCGTTGAATGGCGGTTTCGAGTTCGATTTCCTCGTCGGGGATTTCCACGTCTGTCCATTGCCATCCTTCCTGCTCGGCTCGCTCTAATGCGATCGCTAAACGGCCGCGCTTTTCTTCGCTGGTGACGAGGAAATTGAGCAAACTAGCCGATAGATTCTCGTTTTTGCGGAAAGATACCGCCGATTCGGAACTAAGAATGTTCTGGACGAGGGATTCCACCTCGCTGACACTGCGGGAAAGTTCCCCGTCAATGGTCACTACTCGCTCGATTAAGCCTTGAAACTGCCCGATAATTGGTTTTAGGTATTGTTCTAGATTAATGGCTACTTTGGCCATTTCGATCGCTTCTTGTTCCAGACTATCTAACTCCAGCTGCAACTGATACACTTGTTTGTACCCGTTCAACTCGCCGATCATTTTCGAGAAAACCTGTTTTTGTGTATCCTGATCTTCAGCTAATTTCTGGATACTTTCGCTG
>NZ_JADEXI010000536.1:0-3189 GCF_015207185.1 Microcystis sp. LEGE 08355
CCTTTCTATATAAAGGTTCCATCCCTTATAACCCCCGTCCATTGCATAACACAAACCGAAGAGCCAAAAAGTCTTTGTATGATTAACTCCCAATCCAACTTGAAAAACCCACTACCCACTCCCTAAGTCATAAAAAAAGGTGGGGCAACACCCACCTTTTTTCAACCTTAGATATTAGCGATAATTATGCTTCATCGAGGGCGGCAATACCGGGTAAAACCTTACCTTCGAGTAATTCCAAACTAGCGCCACCACCAGTGGAAATATGGCTCATTTTTTCCGCCACTCCCACTTTTTCCACCGCCGCTACCGAGTCACCACCACCGATAATAGTAGTTGTACCCGTAGCGGTTAAATCGGCTAAAGTGTGAGCGATCGCATCTGTACCCGCCGCAAATTTATCGAACTCGAACACCCCCATCGGGCCATTCCAGAGGACAGATTTACAGTTAGATAAAGCTTTTTGGAAAACTTTAACTGATTCAGGTCCAATATCCAATCCCATCCAACCATCGGGAATATTTTCGACGTTGACGATTTGGGAATTGGCATCTTTATCAAATTTATCCGCTAACACCACATCGGTAGGAAGGAGGAATTCCACCCCTTTTTCTTTAGCTTTTGCCTCTAGGGATTTAGCTAATTCCAGTTTGTCTTCTTCCACCAAAGACTTACCAACACTTAAACCGCGGGCCTTGTAGAAAGTAAAGATCATACCGCCACCGATGAGCAGTTTATCGCACTTTTCTAATAAAGTTTCAATCACGCCAATTTTACTAGAAACCTTAGAACCGCCGATAATCGCCGCTAGGGGACGTTGGGGAGTTTCAATAGCTGCTTGTAGGTAGTTTAACTCTTTTTCAATCAAATAACCCGCCACCGAGGGGCTGAGATAGTGGGTAACGCCTTCCGTGGAAGCGTGGGCGCGGTGGGCGGTACCAAAAGCATCATTAACGTATAAATCGGCATTAGCGGCTAATTGTTTGGCAAAATCGGGATCATTTGCCTCCTCTTCACCGTGGAAACGCAGATTTTCTAAAAGGGCCACTTGACCGTTAGACATTTGGCTAATCGCTGCCGTCACTCCCTCACCAATACAATCGGGACACATGATTACTTCTTGTCCCAATAATTCCGAGAGACGTTTAGCCACAGGAGTCAGACGCAAATTTTCTTTAACTTGACCGTCGGGGCGACCCATGTGGCTGCATAAAATAACCTTAGCCCCTTTTTTGATTAAATCCTCAATAGTTGGTAGTGCCGCCCGAATGCGGGTATCATCGCTGATTGCTCCGGTGGCTTTGTCCATGGGAACGTTAAAATCGACCCGGACTAAGACCCGTTTGCCCGCTAAATCAGCCTCTGTTAAATTCGCTACTGTTTTTTTTGGCACAGCCCATAACCTCCTAGATTGCTTACCGTACAATAAAGATTAAATCAGGGTATCGCTACTTGCGGCAATTACTTTGACAAAGATTATTTCAGATTTGGGGATCAGTTTTGCAGTTCCAAGACCGATTTGCCCAGAAAAATTTGATTGGAGAGACTTGCTAATTATGTTTGAGACGATTTTATTTCCCATCGACCACAGCCGCGAAAGTCGTGACGCGACCAGTAGTGTGATCGAATTAGTCAAAATCTTTGACAGTCGTTTGGTCCTGTTGTCGGTGGTGGAAACGACACCCGCCGGAGAAATTGCCCCCGACGATAAGATGAGTTCGATCGAAGCGGTGGATAGATTGTTACAATCGGCGCAAGCGATTTTCGCTCAGGCTAGCATCAAGGCAGAAATGATTGAACGGGAGGGAATACCCTCTTTTGTCATCTGCGATGTGGCCGATGAAGTTAATGCCGACCTGATCGTTATGGGTTGTCGCGGTTTAGGATTAACCAGCGAAGGTGTCTCCGAAAGCGTCACCACCAAAGTTATTAACCTTGCCCCCTGTCCAGTGTTGATTATCCCTTAATCAGTTATCAGTGAGCAGTTATCAGTGAGCAGTTATCATACTAAATCCAGTTATTAAAGACTGATTATCTATTCCTCCTTTTGCCCCTTGCCCCTTGCCTCTTGCCTATCCTGATATGTAGCCTATACTCAACGGATTTAGTATCAGATGTGAGTTTTCAGTTCACTGATTACTGTTTACTGTTTACTGGACGGCTACGCCGTGCCTTTGGCAACACTGAAACAAAGCTCCCCACTCCCCATCTCCCCACCTCCCTCGCACCCGTCTCCTGAGAGAAATGTAACGAATTGTGAGAGTTTCAGCCGTCAACCCTTGAAAACTCGATCGATGGGGTTGCTTGAAGTAATTCTTAGGCCTAAAGTGTAATCTTAAAGTTTTATGATCAATTTTCCTGTTGATCGGAAAAAGGAGAACTCAAACACAATGGCTGAAACTGGATACAAACAGGTGGTGACACCCTACAATGATGATCCGTTCATTGGTCATCTAGCTACCCCCATTTCCGCTTCTGGTTTTACCAAAGCTTTTATTGGTAACTTACCTGCCTATCGTCCCGGTCTAGCTCCGATTCTGCGCGGTCTAGAAGTGGGTATGGCCCACGGTTATTTCCTCGGTGGTCCCTGGGTTGTCCTGGGTCCCTTGAGAGACTCGGAATATGCTAATCTCGGCGGCTTAATCCCCGCTTTAGCCATGGTTCTCTTGGCTACGGGTTGTTTAGCTAGTTATGGTCTTGTCTCCTTCCAAGGTAAGGCCGCTAGTGGTGATCCTCTGCAATCCTCCGAGGGTTGGAGTCAATTCGCCGCCGGTTTCTTTATTGGTGGTATGGGTGGCGCTTTTGTGGCCTATTTCCTCCTAGAAAATCTTGGTGTCGTTGATGGCATCATGCGCGGGGTTTTTAATCAATAATTAACCCTTGTTCTACCTGATTATCATTTCCTTATTTTTTTACTAGGAGCATTTGACATGACTGGTGCCTACGCAGCTTCTTATCTGCCTTGGATTTTAATCCCGATCGTCTGTTGGTTAATGCCAGCTGTGGTTATGGGTTTGTTATTCATCTATATCGAAAGTGAATCCTAATTTAGTCTAGGATTCCTACAATTAAGGACTTGAAAATTAGCTATTTGATAGTTAGTTTTCAAGTCCTATTTTCTGAGGAAAAAGGAAAAGTATTGACCAGATGAAAATGGGTAAAACCCCACACCCCACACCCCACACCCCA
>NZ_JADEXI010000537.1:0-3186 GCF_015207185.1 Microcystis sp. LEGE 08355
TATATTCCCCTACCGAAAAACGTTCGGGAACGAGTAGCCGCCGCCGCCGATGTCACCTATCCCGATTACACGATCAAGGTGGATTAGTCGCCGAAAAAATGTATTCAAAGTTACAATAGTAGTGGAGAAAGGCCAATTTCTCCCTTAGCTACCGCAAACTAGCTGGATTTAAACCCTAATCATGAGTGCGCCCACAGTTCCACCCGACTCAAATTTTAAAGAACGTCCAGAATCGGAAAAAATCCTTGATAAAGGCTTTGTTGGGTTAACCACCGCCTTTGCCATCGCTATTGGGCTGATTTTGCTCCTAATTGCTCTAGTTATTTTTATTCGGGCCTTACCAGCGATTCAAAGCTTTGGTCTGGGATTTTTGACCAGTAGCGCTTGGAATCCCGTGCGCGGTCGGGAAGAATTCGGAGTTCTGCCGGTTATCTACGGAACTCTCGTTAGTTCTCTGATTGCCCTACTGATTGCTGTTCCCCTCGGTATCGGTTCAGCGATTTTTTTAAGCGAAGATTTTATTCCCTTAAATGCGCGGACAATTTTGGTTTTTCTCGTACAACTTTTGGCCGCTATTCCCAGTGTTGTTTACGGATTATGGGGTATCTTTGTATTGATTCCTATCATCAGACCCCTTGGTAACTGGCTAAATGCTAATTTTAGTTGGATTCCTCTTTTTAGTACTCCTTTAGGGGGTCCTGGAATGTTACCGGCGGGGGTTATTTTAGCAATTATGATCCTGCCGATTATTATCGCTATCTCTCGCGACTCTTTGGCCGCTTTACCGCCGGATTTGCGGCAAGCTTCCCTAGGTTTGGGGGCCACCCGTTGGGAAACAATTTTTCGAGTCTTAATTCCTGCCGCTTTTTCCGGGATTGTCGGGGGGATTATGTTAGCTTTAGGGCGCGCTTTAGGGGAAACCATGGCAGTAACGATGATTATCGGCAATTCTAACCGCATTAGTGCCTCTATTCTCGCCCCTGCTAACACGATCGCTTCCTTATTGGCTAACCAATTCGCCGAAGCATCGGGAATGCAAGTATCAGCTTTAATGTATGCGGGTTTTGTTCTCTTGGTTTTGACCCTAGTAGTCAATATCTTCGCAGAATTAATCGTTAATCGCGTCAAAGCTAAGTATTAAGCCGTCGGTCGTCAGTTATCAGTTATCAGTTTTGAGTTTTAAGTTTTGAGTATTAAGTGAGCAGTTTGTATTAAGTGTTCATCATCAAATGGCAGTTTACTGCTGTCTTTTCACTTTTCACTGTTTACTAATCACTGATAACTGATTACTGTTCACTGATTACTGATTACTGATTACTGTTTAAGTAGCTGGTTATAATTAAATTAAAAATGGATTTTAGCTTCGATCCTCCCTTAATCCCCCCTTAATCCTAGGCTTGATTCATAGTAGGGTTGATTCATGAATCAACCCTACCCTTAATCCCCCCTTGATAAGGGGGGTGTCTGACAACTTTTAACACCTACCTACTTACTGATAACTGATAACTGATAACTGATAACTGATATGGATAGTGCGAATTTAGGCAATAATCTCAAAAAGAAACCGAGTAGTCCTCGATCGCTATTGGGGACAATTATGACCGTCCTATCGGGTTTATGTTTAGCTGTCACCGTGATTCCCCTCTTTGCCGTCCTAGGCTTCGTTTTTGTGCAAGGGGTGGGCCGTTTAAACGCCAATCTCTTTACCAAATTACCGCCACCGCCGGGGTTAGGAGGAGGAGGCATCGCTAACGCCATTTTAGGGACAATTATTGTCGTCGCCCTCGCCACAGCGATTGCAGTTCCCATCGGCGTTTTAGCGGCGGTTTATCTCTCGGAATTTAGCGGTGATAACAAACTTGCCCAGGGTGTGCGCTTTGCTACCAACGTTTTAGCGGGTGTCCCTTCGATTATTGTCGGGGTTTTCGCCTACGGTTTGCTAGTTGCCCCCTTATTTGGCGAAGGAACAGCCCTTTTAGGCTTTTCTGCCCTGGCCGGTTCGATCGGTTTAGCGGTGTTAATGTTACCGACTATTATTAGAACCACCGATGAGGCTTTAAAAATCGTTCCCCAAGACATACGCTGGGCAGCCATGGGTTTAGGGGCCTATAACTACCAAACCGTCCTGAAAATCGTCCTTCCTGCCGCAGTTCCCGCTATTTTGACCGGTGTGACTTTAGCAATTGCTAGGGCTGCCGGGGAAACCGCCTCCTTAATTTTTACGGCATTATTTTCTAACTTTTGGCCTCGGGGTGTCTTTGAACCGATTGCCACCCTTTCAGTCCTAGTTTTCAATTTTGCTACTGCCCCTTTTGCCCCCCAACAGCAATTAGCTTGGGCAGGTGCTTTAATTCTGGTGCTTTTGGTGTTGGTAACTAACATTTTATCCCGTTTAGCTACGCGCCAGAAAACCTATTAAGTCAAGGAAAAAGAACGTAGGTTGGGCTTCGGCCGTGAGCTTTTGCCGAACGGTTGAAGCATGAAACCCAACGCCCGCATAGTTTACGCTACCTCTAACCCATCCTACAAATAATTGTGCCTCCCTACTTAAGTCAGGGAAAAAGTGAAAAGCAAAAAGGGATTTTTAAGTAAAAATCCACCTATCTTTCCAATTCATCAATTAGTCAAATTCAAGGGAAATAATTTATGCTAACTAACTCTAACCCCCATTCTACAGGAACCGTTTTAAAGGTCGATAAGGCTGATATCTACTATGGTAATTATCGGGCAGTACGAGACGTTTCGATCGATATTCCCAAAAATAAAGTCACCGCTTTTATCGGACCCTCTGGCTGTGGAAAAAGTACCATTCTCAGGTGTTTTAATCGTCTCAATGATTTAATTCACGGTTTTCGTATTGACGGCAAAGTTTTTTATCATAACCAGGATATTTACTCTCAAGAGGTGGATCCTGTCGAAGTCAGAAAATGTATCGGTATGGTGTTCCAGCGCCCTAATCCTTTTCCCAAATCCATTTATGATAATGTGGTTTACGGAGCGCGATTAAATGGTTATAAAGGCGATTTAGATGAATTAGTAGAAACTTCTTTGCGTCGGGCAGCTCTCTGGGAAGAAGTAAAAGATAAACTGAAAGAAAGCGGTTTTTCCCTATCGGGGGGACAACAACAAAGATTATGTATTGCTCGCACTATTGCGGTTAAACCGGAAGTTATTTTAATGGATGAA
>NZ_JADEXI010000538.1:0-3180 GCF_015207185.1 Microcystis sp. LEGE 08355
TTGGTCAGGGTTGACCTATTAGATTCAGTCAGGGGACTGAAGACCTTACTAGGCGGTTATTTCAGGTATTTCAACCTTATTTCATGCCTAAACGTTTCGCACAAATCCGTTGAGTATAGGCTACATAAGTAGGTGGGTGGAATTAAATATAAGATGAACGTAGGTTGGGCTTCGGCCGTGAGCTTTTGCCGAACGGTTGAAGCATGAAACCCAACACCCCGATGGGTTAGGCTACCGCTAACCCATCCTACAAATAATTGTGCCTCCCTACTTATCAGGACAGGCACTCATGCAATAGGCAATAGGCAATAGGGACAATAAATAATCAGTCTTTAATAACCGGATTTAGTATTATCAGTCAATCGAATCTGTCTTTCTGTTTGTGTTCTTTGTGCCTTTGTGTTTATCCTTAACTCTTATGGTATAACTGGACAACAAAAGGTTTGGTTTTAAACTTTAGCCTCCCTATTCTCTGGGTCTTCTTGTAGCTAAAAATAGCTTACCTCTTATTTGTTGATGGGTGAAGGTGAATATAGCTTTTCTCATCAAGATGCAGTGTAACCTGATTGGGTAAGTAAAACTTCCCACCTCACCAATAAGATAACTGCTATATAGTTAAAATTGACAACTTAGGTTAAGATGATGCTAGGTTTCACCAGTTAAAGAGCTATGGATAACAAAGTTCTCGACGTTCGCCATCTCACCGTTGAATTTTCTAATCAGAAAAGAACAACAGTCGCCGTTAATAACATTAGTTTTAGCTTGCAGAAAGGTCAAGTTCTCGGTTGTGTGGGGGAGTCGGGTTCAGGAAAATCCGTCACCTCCCTCGCACTCATGGGATTGGTTCCCTCTCCGGGGAAAATTACCGGGGGAGAAATTTGCTTTCGTCCGGCAAAAGGTCAGTCAATGCAAGCAGTAGATTTATTATCTATTCCCCCGGAAGAATTGCGTTATTATCGCGGGGGAGAAATGGCGATGATTTTCCAAGAACCAATGAGTTCTCTTAATCCAGTGTATAACATCGGGTTTCAACTCACCGAAGCGATTCTTCTTCACCAAAAAGTCACCCCCGAACAGGCAAAAAATCAAGCAATCTCTCTACTGCAAGAAGTGCGCTTATTACCCAGTGATGAACAGTTAGAGGAGAAGTATATAGAAACTTTTCCCTTAGAAAATAAGGGTCATGTCAGAGAAAAAATTAGAACTTATATTCAGGAAGAAAAAGAGGCAATTCTCAAGCGTTATCCCCACGAATTATCGGGGGGACAATTACAAAGGGTAATGATTGCCATGGCGATTTCTTGTAATCCTACCCTCTTAATTGCTGATGAACCAACCACCGCTTTAGATGTGACTGTCCAAGCAGAAATATTAAGATTATTACGCGATTTGTGTAAAAGCGATCGAGAAATGTCGATGGTTTTTATCTCCCACGATTTAGGAGTTATTAACGAAATTGCCGATCAAATTGTCGTAATGTATCAAGGAGAAATTGTCGAACAGGGAACTAAAGAAGAAGTATTAAATTATCCCCAACATCCCTACACAAAAGGTTTACTTGCCTGTCGTCCCCGCTTAAACTCTCGTCCAGAAAAATTGCCCACCGTCAGCGATTTTTTACGAGTGGAAAAAGACTCTCAAGGTAAGATTATTAAACTACAGGAAATTACTCCACCAGCAGTTAATTTTATTACTCTCCAAGAGGAAGAAAGCAGAATTGAAGGTTTACAGAATCACGATAATATTTTATCAGTAGAAAATTTATCGGTTAGATTTCCAGTTAAGGGAGTTTTCGGGCAAGTAAAGACCTTTTTTAATGCCGTAGATCAGATCAGTTTTGCCGTTAAACAGGGGGAAACCCTCGGTTTAGTCGGTGAGTCGGGCTGCGGAAAATCCACCTTAGCAAGGACTATTCTGCGCTTAATTCCTGCCACTTCTGGAAATATCTATTTCCGAGGAGAAAATCTGGCTAAATTAAACCCCAGTGAGCCAAAATTAAGACTACTGCGCCGGGAATTACAGATAGTTTTCCAGAATCCCTACAACTCCCTAAATCCCCGTTTATCCATTGGTAAAGCAATTTTAGAACCGATGGTTATTCATCATACCGGCGGCAATTCCCAAAAGCAACGGCAACGAGTAGAATATTTATTAGAACGAGTTAAACTTGATCCTAATTGGTTTGATCGCTATCCCCATCAATTATCAGGAGGACAACGCCAAAGGGTGTGTATTGCTCGCGCTTTAGCCTTAAATCCTCAGTTTATTATCTGTGATGAATCTGTCTCTGCTTTAGATGTTTCCGTACAAGCGGGAGTCTTAAATTTACTCAAAGAATTGCAGCAGGAATTTAATCTCACTTATATCTTTATTTCCCACGATTTAAGTGTTGTCAGATTTATGAGCGATCGCATTATGGTGATGAATAAAGGTAAAATTGAGGAAATTGGTACAGCTAACGAAATTATCAACTCTCCCCAAAGCGATTACACCCGTAAACTTATCGCTTCTATTCCCCAATTTACCGAAAGTCTTGCTAGTTAAGTAGCTGGTTATAATTGAATTAAAAATGGATTTTAGCTTCGATCCCCCCTTAGTCCCCCCTTAATAAGCTATCCATTAGTCAGATCTTTCTTAACAAAAAGAGAAGAAACTTAAAAAAAGGGGAAACGATTGATAGGTATAGTTTTGAAAGAAGGAATTAAGGTGGAGGTAAGCCAAAAAATGGAGAAATGGGCAGCCCAAGAATTACAGTATGCAGACCTAGGGGACACCAGAAGAAAGAAAAGGTTAATCACTATCGTGGAAAACTTGGCCAGCCAATCTAGTACAAGTGTGCCACAAGCTTCGGGAAATCTAGCCGCAGCGAGTGCCACCTACGACTTTTGGAATTCCCCCTATTTTCACCCCTCAGATATAATTGCCGCCCAGGCCAAAAGTACAGTAGAAAGAATCAAAGAACATCCAATAGTTTTGGCAGTTCAAGACACAACCAGTTTAGACTTGACGACGCAAAAAGCCAAAAAAGGAATGGGTTATCTAGATTGTAAAACATCCTTTGGTCTCAAAGTTCATACCAGCTTAGGAGTGTCACCGCCAGGAATAAGCTAAGACGCATTTAAACCGCTTATTCTTAGATTAGCCGAACCTCCCCCCTTGCCCCCCCGACATCGGGGGGGT
>NZ_JADEXI010000539.1:0-3170 GCF_015207185.1 Microcystis sp. LEGE 08355
AGAATATAAATATCGGCCTCGATATCGGCAAACATTCGCCGGACAACATTGCCTTTTCCCGGCTGGGTTTCCTGACGAACGATCGCCCCGGCTTTCAGTGCCTCCGTCACGGTATCATCGCTAGAGCGGTTGTTATAGACATAAATTGCCGCTTCTGGCAAAAAAGTTTGGAATTGGGAGACAACTTTAGCGATCGTTAGTTCTTCGTTGTGACAGGGAATAATCGCAGCGATACGGTAGTTTTGCAAGGAAATCGGCGGAATAGCAGTCATTTCGATCATGGCTGACGACAACGTTTAATGATGGTTAGGGGGGTGTCCTGGCGTTGGACGGCGTGAATTGTCGGACAATGGGGGAAAGCATAATAATCGGGATCGGCGGCCTTTGCCCAAGCAAAGTCATCGGCATTTTGATCAAGCCATTCCATCCCCTCTTTGAGACTTAATCCCCAGTAATCGGTTTCCTGTTGACCTTGGGCCGCTTTTAAGTCCCAAAAATTAAGGCTGCCAGCGGTTGAACGAGAGTTAAAAAGGGTTTGCAGGACTAGAGGGCAAGTTTTCCCAGGCTTTCCTATGGCTTGCCGGACTTTTCGGGTTTAACCTCCGTCACGCGCCAACTGAGTTTTAAATTCATCCAGAAGTTCCAAACGGTAACTATAGCGATCGCTATTAAGTTAGCAAGATAGCGATTAATATGTAAGACATTGAAGAAAAAGTTTAAGAGCAGCACGTTGAGGATCAAACCGGCCAAACAAATAAGATTAAATTTCAGAAAACGTTTGCAACGCTGCTGCCACTGATTTTGGCCGGTGGACAAATCGCCAAAAGTCCAGCGATCGTTCCAAAGAAAATTATTAATAATGGCCACCTCGGCGGCGATAATCTTACTGCGAGTTACTCCCCAAGCGAGGGTAGTGGGATCGCTGAGGAGATAAAATATAGCCATATCGACGAATACGCCACTAAACCCGACTAAACTAAAGCGAAGAAAGCGAGCGAGGGGGAATTGCCAACGTCTTTTCAGACCACCGAAACGACCGCGGGAACGCAATTTCAGCAGGTGCAGGATATATTCGATGTATTGTTGCCAGGTGACTTTGCTTTCGCCGTCTTGACGCTCTTGGAAAACGTAACCCACTTCGGCGATCTGGTTGATATTGCCGCGGCCGATAACTTCGAGGAGAATTTTATAGCCCATCGGGTTTAAGATCGGCCCTGCGATCGCTTGTCGATTAACCATGAAATAGCCACTCATCGGATCCGATACCCGTCCCACCACATTAGGCAGAATGACTAATCCCAACAGCTGCGCCCCCCGGGAGAGGAAGCGTCGAGTTAGACTCCATTCGCTGACTCCACCCCCTTCCACATGGCGACTAGCCAGGGCGAGATCGGCTCCGGCTCTGGTTTGCTCGAATAATTTTAGTAACACTTCTGGGGGGTGCTGTAAATCGGCATCGATGACCCCAAGGATGTTGCCCCGTGCCACTTGCCACCCCCTCACCACTGCCGAGGATAGGCCTTTTTCTCCCTCCCGGCGCAGCACTCGCAGGTGGGGATATTCAGGGATTAAAGATGCGGCGACTTCCCAAGTGCGATCGGGACTATTATCATCGACAACGATCAGTTCGTAATCGTTGGCAAGGGCCTGGTCAAGTATTTGACTGAGAATGTTGACTAATTGAACGATATTTTGCCGTTCATTGTAGGTGGGAATGACTAGAGACAGGCTGAGAGGATAATTTTTTTCTTCTTCTAGGTTGCCGTCGTCCGGGGGAGGAGGAGATAAAGGTACCTGTAGATCTCCTCTGGGGGGAGTTAAGAAAAGATGAGACTGCTGTACCTTCATGAAAAATTTGACCTCACTCGCGGTTGATTTAGCTACAGACGCACTGACAACGGCAGAAGATTCTAAATACTTTTGGTCTTTTGGCAACCTACCCTATTGAACCATACCTTTGTCGTCTCTTGGGCGGACACAAGCATTGATTAACCGGTACTATCGGCCATGACTCGTAAACCCAAGACGCTGTGGTGTTGATCGGGAAGGCAAAAGGTGCGATTGGCACTGCGTAGGTGTCTTGCTTCATCGCCCCAACTGCCCCCTCGCACTAAACGGGCGGAACGATAACGGGGCTGCAAGCGAGTATCCCTGTCTAACCAAGCACTACCATCCAGGGGCGGGGTTCCCTCGTAATTGCGGTGCCAGCTATCGGCGCACCATTCGCCCACGTTGCCGTGCATATCGTAGAGACCGAAATTATTGGGGGCGAAACTACCCACCGGGGTAGTCCTGGCCAGATAGGCGCTGCTGGGTTCTTCCGCGTAGGGATCATAGACGGCAAAGTAATTGGCGCGCTCGCTGGTGAGGGTTTCCCCGCAGTAAAAGGGGGTGGTTGTACCGGCGCGACAGGCGTATTCCCAGCGTGATTCACTCGCTAGTCGGTAATCTTTGCCGGTGGATCGGGAGAGTCTTTGACAAAATTCGATCGCCTCGTACCAGGAGACTCTTTCAACAGGCAAGTTATCCCCTTGGAAAAAGGAGGGCGCCGGGTTGAGTTCGAGATTAATTTTCGGAAGTTGGGCGATCGCTCGCCACTGTGCTTGGGTGATCGGGTATTTGCTCAGAAAAAAGGCCGCCGTCGTCACGGAATTTTCTGGTTTTTCACTGCCAGTATGGTCGCCTCTTTCTTCATTTTTCGAGCCTCGTCGAAAACTGCCCCCCGGAATGGCCACCATTTCTAGTTCGCTGCCGTTGCCTAGGGGTTCGCGCCAGGAGCGAGCGCTACCCTGACGGCGATCGATAATTTGCCCTTGACGATCGACTGTGACTGTTTCAAAGCTATATTCTGTCCACTGGAGATTTTGCGAATCTACTGGGCGAACTTGCCGCAAAAATTCGTCTATTGCGCCTATGTTCTCGGAATTGGGCTTATTTGAGTTGGCAGAGTAACTGAGTCGAGAGGAGAGAAGGGTAGCTAGTCCGGCACTTCCTCCGGCTAGGGCTGCTAATTTCAGCAAGCTACGTCGGTTTAAGAGGGGATTAGGGCGATAGTTCATATTTTTAGGAGACTGGTCTGATATTTAGGCATTTCTAAGTAAGTAGTTATAATTAAATTGAAGATAGATTTTGGGTTCGATCCCCCCTGCCCCCCTTGATAAGGGGGGTGC
>NZ_JADEXI010000540.1:0-3167 GCF_015207185.1 Microcystis sp. LEGE 08355
CTACAGGATAAACTCAGGGAACTGAAACCCGATCTAGTTCATGCGTCCTTACCCCTGTCTCCCCTCGATTTTCTGCTACCAGAAATTTGTGAGTCTTTAGATTTGCCTCTGGTGGCGACTTTTCACCCAGCTTTTGATAGTAAAATTCGCAATCTCATCTCCAGTACCCAATTATTAACCTACCAACTACACGCCCCTTTTTTAGCTAATTACGATAAAGTAATTATTTTTTCCACCTCTCAACGGGATTTTTTAGTTAAATTGGGAGTTCCCGAAGAAAAATTAGCAATTATTCCCAATGGGGTTGATATTAATAAGTATTGTCCAGGACCATCGAATATTAAAGCTCAATATAATGCTGATTGTTTATTTGTTTATCTCGGTCGGATCATGCCGGAGAAAAATGTAGAATCTTTATTGAAAGCTTGGAAAAAAACCAATTTAGGGGATAGATGCAAACTGCTCATTGTTGGCGATGGTCCGTTAACTCCTTCCCTTAAACCTTTTTATGGAGAAGAAGATGGTATTATCTGGTTAGGTTTTATCGGCGATGAAAATAAACGAATTGAAATTTTGCGCGGGGTTGACGGCTTTATTTTACCCTCTTTAGTGGAGGGTTTATCGATTTCCCTCTTGGAAGCGATGGCCTGCGGTGTTGCTTGTCTGGCTACGGATGTGGGTGCCGATGGGGAAGTGTTAAAAGGTGCGGGAATAGTTCTAGATACTAAAGGACTAATTACCCAATTAAAAACTCTCTTGCCTGTATTACGAGATCATCCCGAATTAACCACAATTTTAGGTCAAAAAGCCCGTCAAAGAGTTTTAGACTCTTACACTCTTAGCAAAAATATCGATCGCTTACAGTTAGTTTATCAAGAAGTGTTAGCCCAAAAACAATCTTCTCTTAGCTACTTTCACTAAGGAATTTATATGACGATTGCCCGGACAATTTGCTTGGGATTTATTGCGGTAATTTTAGCGGGAACTTCCCTGTTGATGTTGCCTGTTTCTACCACTAGCGGCACTTGGAATGATCCAATTGTTGCCCTCTTTACCTCCACTTCTGCTGTCTGTGTCACGGGTTTAGCAGTGGTAGATACGGGTACTTATTTTTCTTTTTGGGGTCAATTATTTATCGCTTTATTAATTCAAGTGGGTGGACTGGGATATATGACCACTACCACTTTTTTAATGTTATTAATTGGGCGAAAATTTGACCTGAGACAGAAGTTAGCAATTCAAGAATCCTTTGATCGACCTTTCCTACAAGGTAGTCAAAGTTTAATGAAATCAGTGATTGCTACTACTTTAGTTTTTGAGTTAACAGCAACTTTTGTTATGTTAACTGTCTTCGCCCAAAAGTATGATTTTAGGTATGCGGTCTGGTTATCTTTATTTCATAGTATTAGTGCTTGGAATAATGCGGGTTTTGGCTTGTTTAAAGATAACTTAATTTCCTATCATTCTTCAATTGTTATTAACCTATCTATCACAGGGTTGATCATTTTTGGAGGTATCGGTTATCAGGTAATTATCGAGTTTTACACTTGGTTTATTCACCGCTTTCAATATAAACGAAAAGGCTTTGTTTTTTCCCTTAACTATAAAGTTGCTATCAGTACAACTATATTTTTGTTAGTGATAGGAACATTAGCTTTTTTATTCACTGAACAGGGAAATACTGACACTTTGGCTAATTTATCAATTAAAGATAAATTGCTGGCCGCTTGGTTCCAATCGGTAACATCGAGAACAGCAGGATTTAATACCATTGATATCGGTAAAATTTCCGTAGAAGGTTTATCAATTACCATGGCTTTGATGTTTATTGGTGCCAGTCCTAGCGGTACAGGGGGAGGTATTAAAACCACAACTTTTAGGATTTTATATAACTGTACCCGCTCAGTTTTACGGGGACATGAAGAAGTGACTCTTTATCAAAGACGCATTCCCATGCCGTTAATTTTAAAGTCAATGGCGGTGGTTTTTGGTTCGGTTATAGCGATTATTATCTCCACCCTAGCTATCTCATTTGTGGAGACAGATTTTAAAATGATTCAACTGTTTTTTGAGGTAGTTTCTGCCTTTGGAACTGTCGGCTTATCTATGGGTATAACCGCCGCTTTATCACCGATTTCTAAGTTAATTATTGTTTTTATGATGTATCTGGGACGGGTAGGAGTTATACTTTTAATAGCGGCTATTATCGGCGATCCAAAACCAACAGTTATTAATTACCCCGAAGAAAACCTTTTAGTGGGATAATTAATATCAGTTATCAGTTATCAGTTATCAGTTTCTCCTGTCTCCTCACTCATTGATACTAGCATTTTAAATGCGTAACAGCTTCAATTAAAATTATGCAATCAATTAAATTTTTTAGTAGTATGCGTCCCCAAAATCGCCAATTTGCCGTCATCGGATTAGGCAGATTTGGGCGCGCCGTTTGTGAAACCCTACGCAAACAAGGTTATCAGGTGGTAGGGACAGATATTGACGAAGGATTAGTAGCGCAAGCGTTATCTGATCGGATAGTAGATAATGCGATCGAGCTTGATTCTACCAAACCTAACGCTCTGCGAGAAGCGGGAATTTTTGAAACCGATACGGTGATTGTCGCTATTGGTAAATACGTGGAAGAAAGTATCATTACTACTCTCAATTGTAAGGAAGCGGGGGTTAATTTTGTCGCCGCTAAAGCCTCCACAGAAATCCATGGAAAATTACTCAAAAAAGTTGGTGCAGATTTAGTAGTTTTTCCCGAATACGATGCTGGTTGTGAGTTAGCGCACCGTTTAACTAGACCATCAATTTTAGAACGATTTGATCTCGATCCCGAACATAGTATTGTCGAGTTAAAAGTCCCGGAAGCTTTTCACGGTAAAACCCTAGCAGAGTTAGAAATTCGTAATCGTTATGGGTTAAATATTGTCGCTGTCGGTAATGCGGAAAAATTCAAGATTAACCCCAATCCCCAAGAAAGATTACACAAGGATTTAGCAATGGTGGTGATTGGTTCTAACCGAGATATTCAGCGTTTACCGATTTGACACTCCCCGCTCTAAAGAGACGGGGATTCTTGGTTCACAGAGATTACTTGCTTAGACAGAATTGCTTCTGAAAAAGTAGAGGTATTCTCTCCCCAAGCGTTTATTGGATCGAGCCCA
>NZ_JADEXI010000541.1:0-3166 GCF_015207185.1 Microcystis sp. LEGE 08355
ATCTCTGATTTATACCCAAAAGCAACTAACTCAAATTCCGTGCGAATTACCTCGACTCTGGCAAAATTTGCTTCTTGTAATTTTTGGTTGAGATTTTGAGAGGTAAAACCAGTTTTATGAGCCATATAGGGCATTCCGGGGACTTCTGTTCCCATACCGTAAAACATCCATAAAGCCCGCACTGGACCTCCGGGAGAAATATATAAAGGTTCATTTTCCATATCACCTCTAGCGACAAATTCGGCGGCGGTTTGCATATCGGGAACTACGATCATTAAAAAGCCTTCGGGTTTAAGAATGCGTTTAAATTCCCCTAGGGCGATGGGAACTTCGTAATGATAAATATGTTCTAGATTATGACTAGAAAAAACCGCATCGACGGAGTTATCGGGAACGGCACTTAAATCGGTAATAGTTCCTAAAATATCGGGGTTAACAGCAGTATTGATATCGAGGCGAATTTCTTGCCAATTGCCATTGCGGAATAGTTGGGGTAAAGCTTCGGGATTATAGGGACCACAACCCACATTTAAAACCAGTTTTTTCGGGGATTTTAGCGCTGTTATCCCTGGGGGAGCATTCCAAGCTAATAAACAAATATTTTTCAAACCAAGCAAACCGTGATTAGCGACTTGATCATCTAAAATTATCTGGGCTTGGGGATGGGTTTTAATAAAATCTTTTATGGCCTGTTGGAGAGCAGGATGCTGACATTTATTGATCATAATTAAAGCGGAATCAGACCAGAATTTTTTGGCTAAAAGTAAGGAGATCAAAAGCGATCGATAGTCTTCGGCGGCATCGTAGTAATAAACTCCCAGCTTTTCTTCACTGTTTAATTCTTCGAGATCATCGAAAAAGGGTTCCGTTTCTTGATCGCTTAAAAATATCTGTTCTGATAGTTGAAAATCCTCCAAATCCTGAGATAATATAGTTAGTCTTTCTCCCGATGGATCGTATTTAAAAAAAGCTTCTACGCCATAACCGTAGCGATCGCTATTATTGCAGAAAGCGGCGACTAAACTACCGCGACGAAAACAGCCAATTTGACAGTAAACCTCGTCCGGTTGCAGACAGTCAACGGCTAGATTGAGCAGGGGAAAGAGATTGCGATCAGGATAAGAGGCGGTTTTTTGGCTTAAAAGGGTTAATTGCTCGGAAATAGGCGACATTAAAGGCGATCCCCAATCCTGATACTGTTGGGGCAGTTTTTCTAAGAATTTCTGTAAATCCATACCTTGGCTCTTGCAAAAGTGACGATCCTCACCCCTTAATCATAGATCGTTGTGTTAAGCTGTACTGAATTTAAACTGCGTAGGGGAAATTTTAGTACAAATGCTCAAACTGCTTCTCCCTGCTCCGCAGCTCCGGCGCTCCCCTGGAATCTTAACGAGTAATTTAGATAGTCAAGAGCTTAGAGATAAAGTCACCGCCTTGATTTTGGAAGAGTGCTAATCTGATCTGTTAGCCCATCAGCACAAGTAGAGAAACTTCTGATATGCCCTACAACTGCTTCCAGATAAAATTTTGGGGAGTACGGGGGAGTATTCCCTGTCCAGGTTCGGAAACCGTTCGTTATGGTGGTAATACTTCCTGTGTGGAGATGCAAGTCGGTGGAGAAAGATTAATTTTTGACGGTGGTACGGGGTTACGCATCCTAGGACAGTCTTTGATGGCAGAAAGTCCGGCGAAAGCCCATTTATTTTTCACCCACTCCCATTGGGATCATATTCAGGGTTTTCCTTTTTTTACCCCTGCTTTTATCAGGGGCAATACTTTTAAAATCTACGCGGTTCCCTCTACTAACGGAGCAACCATCAAGCAAACATTACACGATCAGATGTTACATCCTAATTTTCCCGTGCCTTTGCAGATTATGGGGGCCGATTTAGAATTTTATAATCTAGAAATGGGCGAAACCCTCCACTGTGGCGATGTCAGCGTCGAAACCCGTCCTTTAAATCATCCCGGAGAAGCGGTGGGTTATCGGGTAAATTGGCGGGGTTTATCGGCAGCTTATATTACCGATACCGAACATTTTCCTAATCGCCTTGATGATAACGTTTTGGCTTTGGCCTGGCAAGCGGATGTCATGATTATTGATGCTACCTACACCGATGAAGAATACAACGATCCTAAGTATTCTAAGGTGGGTTGGGGTCATTCCACTTGGCAGCAGGCAGTCAAAATCGCTCAAGCAGCCCAAGTTAAGCAGTTAGTTCTATTTCATCACGATCCCGCCCATAATGACGATTTTCTCGATCGCATTGGGGAACAGGTAAGAAAGATTTTCCCTGAAACTATTCTCGCCCGGGAAGGCCTCTCGATCGAACTGCGGCCGGGAGATGATCAGATGGATGAAGCGTAACCTAAGTAGGTAGGCGTTAAAAATTATCAGATGCCCCCCTTATTAAGCTGTCCTTTAGTCACATCTTTCTTATACCATTTTTCTAAAGTAATGGCAGAGATGGTTAATTGCCCTCACCCCCAATCCCTATCTCAGAAAGGGAGAGGGGCAAGGGGATGAGGGACACGAATAAAGAAAAATGGTATTAACATTTCAAACCCTTGTAGCACAAGGCTTTCAAGACTCGGTTAACAATTTGTAATATTCCTTGTTGACACCCTTACTGACAAAGAAAAAACTGAAATCAAGTCAGGATAAGGGTTGTAGTGCTTACTGAAAAAATTGTTAAGAAATATCCCTATAAGGGATAGATTAAGCTATCCATTAGTCAGATCTTTCTTAACAAAAAGAGAAGAAACTTAAAAAAAGGGGAAACGATTGATAGGTATAGTTTTGAAAGAAGGAATCAAGGTGGAGGTAAGCAAAAAAATGGAGAAATGGGCAGCCCAAGAATTACAGTATGCAGACCTAGGGGACACCAGAAGAAAGAAAAGGTTAATCACTATCGTGGAAAACTTGGCCAGCTAATCTAGTACAAGTGTGCCACAAGCTTCGGGAAATCTAGCCGCCGCCAGTGCCACCTACGACTTTTGGAATTCCCCCTATTTTCACCCCTCAGATCTAATTGCCGTCCAGGCCAAAAGTACAGTAGAAAGAATCAAAGAACATCCAATAGTTTTGGCAGTGCAAGACACAACCAGTTTAGACTTGACGACGCAAAAAGCCAAAAAAGGAATGGGTTATCTAGATTATAAAAAA
>NZ_JADEXI010000542.1:0-3155 GCF_015207185.1 Microcystis sp. LEGE 08355
CACTCTTTAAGATTGCTTGATCGATCGTGGACTTTGAGATTATCAGCGATATTACGAATATCGAGATTATTGCCACAGGAACAGGAATTCGTAATCGGGAACGGTTGCAAAAACAGTATGGCAAAGGTAAATGGAGAAAATTAAAGGGCATAGCCCAAGTTCAGCTTGCCAATGGTATAGTAAGGTTAGCTGAAGTCCATTGGTATGAAGCTCATGGCATCGGCAAAAAAGAATTTAAGCTCAAGTTACCGTTTCTAGATTGACCATGAAAATAGAGTCATCTCCAACAAATAAGTTCGCAGTTTGTCTCAATAATGAAGGCTACGAAGCTTCACTAGAAGTGGGCAAAATATACCGCGTTATCCCTGATGAGACAGCAGAAATAAACAGTCTAATTCGGGTTATTGATGAAAGTGGTGAAGATTACGCTTTTTCTGTGAATCGGTTTCATCCTATTGAGTTACCAAAGCCAATAGAAGAGGCATTGTTATCAATGGCCAACTAAAACCTTCTCAATCCATCGAAAAAGAAACTACAAAAGTCGGCTAAATTGCCTCTAAAAATACCATCAATACCCCTTCATTCAATCTTGAGGGGGTTTTGTTTTTTTGCTCGTGTTTCCAATCATTAATTTTTATTAATTAATTGCTCGTAAGTAGTTTTTGTGATACAATAATGGCTCTCAGTTTAATATCGTAAAATTCAATGACTATTACGCAATCGCAATAAATAAACACACTCTAATAAACTGGAAAGCTCATCTTCAGCAATTAAGGCCACATTTTTCTGATTGCGACGCTTAATGACGATAATTTGAGATTCGTCACACACCTGATCTAAGAGACTAGCTAAATTCATTCTCGCTTGAGAGTAGGTGGTTTCTTTGCTTAACATGATTTTTAGGGGAGACTTGTACAACCTTATTGTACAATTCCAAGCTCTTGAACTCCCCAAAAACCCCAAAATCTGAAGGGAGAGGAATATAAAGATTTATAAATTGTAGCTTTTGATACATTTGTGGGGGGGGAGTGTGTACTGTTCTACTATCCGCCTTTAGTGTTGGGTTGGGTTGTTGCTTCACCTAGCTGCGAGGGGACGAACACTTATGTACTGAGTAGCGAATGGTGATGAAAAAAGGATTTTTCAGATGGCTACCAATTTTAGCCTTAACTATAGCTTTATCTTCTAACTTCTATCAGAATCACGATGATATTGCTCAAGCCCGTAATTCGAGACGTGTAAGCAATGGTTTTGCTTTCGAGATTCAGAATTGTAATAAAGACAATAATTCTGTAGTTTGTACTTTTATGGTTGCAAACTTAGGGGAAGTCAGAGATTTTCATTTTTCTCCCCAAGACTCTATCATCATTGATTCTACTGGCAAGCAATTGAAGGGATCGCGGTGCATTATTGGAGCAATAGGTCCAGGTGATCAAGCATATATGAGAGATATGCCTTCTAGAGTCCCCATTAACGGAAAAATTCTCTTTAAAGGAAATTTGCCCGGAAGAATCGTTTATCTGCGATTAGTAGGTTCTGGTTTCTCGGTTGAATGGAGGTAATATATTACCTCGGTTAACTGTTAACTGTTCACTGAATAAAGACTCGTAGGTTGGGTTGACGCAAGGAAACCCAACAACTTCTTGGAATATTTTCACAATTTTTGTTGGGTTTCGCCTTTTGAGCCGATGGGTAATACCTGATCAATAATGATAGCTCAACCCAACCTACGGCTCGATTAATTAATAAACTTATTCAGGAATGATAGTTATGGCAATCAGCCCCTACAGACTCGTAGCGACTGTCTTGATTGTCAAGGGGTAACTCAAAAAACAATCAAGGAGTTGCTGTCGAACCTAAAATCTCAAGCCAGAAAAAAAGCGCAGCAAAAACTAAGTCGCTCAGGTTAAACCAAAGCAAGCGCAACCCTTGATCAGAGATAACAAAAAGTGTGAATCTCTAGGAACAAGGTGGTAAATTGTCAGCAAGCTGCCAAGGCTGATTTTGGCGAACCATTGCATTAAGAATAACTAAGATTTTCCGCACACAAGCAGTCAGAGCCAGTTTTTTTGATTTACCTCGTCCGACTAGGCGTTCGTAAAAGGTTTTAATCACCGGATTATGACGCATAGCTACCACCGCTCCCATGTAAAGAGTCGCCCGAATCTGAGCGCGACCTCCCTGAATCATTCGCTTACCTTTATGTTGACCACTATCAGGATTAATCGGTGCGACACCGACTAAGCGAGAGATTTGTTTGGCGGTTAATTGACCGAGTTCTGGTAAGTCGGAGACGAGAGTAGTAGAAATTACTTGACCAATCCCCGGCACGGTTTTGAGTAAATTAACTTTCTCGAGCCATTGTTGGTTAGCTTGGGTCAATTCCTCAATTTCTTGATTGAGTTTTTCGAGGCAGTTATCGAGATACTCAAGATGGGCTTCGATATCGACCAAAGCTTTACCGCGAGCGCGTTCCCGTCGGTTTTTTTCGGCAGTCCGCATCTCGACAAGTTGCCGGCGACGACTAATTAAGTCGCCCAATTGACGAGATTCTTCCGACTCAACCGCTAATATTTGCGGTTGCATTGCCTCGCCAAAATGAGCTAAGATTTGAGCGTCAATGGCATCGGTTTTGGCTAATTTACCAGTGGCTTTAGCAAAGTCTCTTCCTTGACGGGGATTGATTAAGGCTACAGGTAAATCCGCTTCTTGTAATTGAATCACCAGTTCAGTTTCTCAACCTCCTGTCGCTTCCAGAACGATGAGGTTGAGCGTGTAAGATTTTAGGGTCTCGACCAGTTTAGATATGTCCTCCTTTGTGTTAGCAACTTTCATCGCTTTACCGAGGGGACGGAGGTAAACATCTAGGGTCGCTTTACTAATGTCAATGCCTACCCATTGAGAGATATTTTCCATGATTGAACCTAACTAAAGCAAGCAGAATTGATGGTTATTTTGGAGAGCATCCCCTTGATTTTACTCATCCTTGCCCGATACGGTCTCTTAGCTTAACAATTGATTGTTTTCGCCACGACCCCGGCGACTGTTCGAGTTTTGTCAGGGAGATTATGGTGGTGACCCTTGCTACGAAGCGGTCTTTTCCGACCAAGGTTGGGACGGTCTACCACCTCTCTCAATATACAAGGTTGGGTTGA
>NZ_JADEXI010000010.1:0-24578 GCF_015207185.1 Microcystis sp. LEGE 08355
TGGTGGTTCCTTTGAAGATTTAGATGGAGATAATAATTATGAATTTGTCACCGTTGATAATGCTTTTTTGTATGCTTTTAGTTCCTACGCCGCCTCTTTTCCTCCCTCGAGAATTTATACTTTTCAACAGGGTAAATTAGCGGATGTCACCAGAAAATATACCCAAGAATTAAGAAAAACTTTAGCGGCAATGTTGAAAGCCTTTCAGTTAGCTAAAAAAGAAAAAGCCGAAGTTAATGGCATTTTGGCCGGTTATGTGGCACAGAAAATTCTACTAGGAGAATACGAAGAAGCTTGGCAATTTCTTCTCACTAATTACGATAAAAACTCCGATTGGGGTCTCGATATCCATGGCCAAAGTACGGCGCTCGGCAAATATCCAGACTTTCCCACTGCCCTAAGAGCTTTTCTCCTGAAAAATGGCTACTTAACCCCAGTTCGGGTTAAGTAGAAGCGATAAAATTCCATGTTCAAGGAGGATTTTTTCGGCTGATGGCAGTAAGCAATCAAACCAGAGAGGAGATTAAGGCAAAAATTAACAGAGCTACCGTGGTGGGAATGTTCAACGGAAGTTTCCCTTTGACAAAAAGCGACAACCTCTGCTGTGGCAGAATCTGTATGGGGGAACTTCCGCTAAAAACAGACAAATTTAACGGAGTTCGCGGTTCGGCATCACGCTTCGATCGAGCGGCTGTTAATAGCCTTGAACTCAATCAACCTCCACCACCACAACCACCACCACCACAACCACCACAACCACCACACCCGCTACTGCCGCCGCCATCACTGCCGCCACTGCCGCCACAACCGCCGCTGCCGCCATCACTGCCGCCACTGCCGCCATCACTGCCGCCACTGCCGCCATCACTGCCGCCACTGCCGCCACCACTGCCGCTACTAGCAGCGGCTATGGGAGTCAGCATTTGATACAGGTCTGCTAAAGCCATATCCGCCATCAGAACTGTTGCTCCAAACAACGCAACCGCAAGCACAAGTTCAGAATCGCTGCTATTGGCTGTTTTTAAATGTTGTAAGCGATTTGTTAAATCATTAAAAATGATCTCTCCATAACGGCTGCGCTTGCACTGTGGTTTGACAAAAAACCTTGCTCCCAAAACTAGAAGCCCAAATATACAGATGAGAAGTAAACCAACTGGCTTATCGCGAGAAATTCCCACAGCCATTTTGCACAAGCCTATTCCTAGAAGAATAACCACAATCAATGATGGATAAATTTGCGCTTTCAATGCTTGGGCATCGCTCAGAAACAAACCAAGCTGTTCTAGGCGGGAACGAATGCTATCTTTCATTCCTTGAGACTTCTGGAAAACCTGTTTAATTGCCCCATCAGTGGCCAAAATATCTTGTGCAACCGCCTTTTCTACAGGATCGGCAATAGCATCGATCTTTCCTGTCACCACCAGTTTGCCTTCTTTTAATACCTCCACATAGCCTTGTTTTACCAAACTGGCGATTGCGGCCATAATCAGGCGATCATTGCCACCCGCCAAGAAAGCTATCTCGTAAGTATTTAAATCAGGTTGCTGATTTATATTACCGCTAACTAGGCACAGGGAAAAACGTAGCCAGGCTGCCAAAGCGATTCCCATCACTCCCAGGAAAATATAGAAGGTTAAAAATTCCGGACCTGTAAAATTCATTGGGTTAGGAATTTGGGAGATTATCTGACAGCTAGTTATCATCAGTGAGAGGAAGACTAAAAAGGTAAAGATGCCTATTTTTCGCAGTTGTGGTTTCAAGAAGATTGTCAAATTAGGTTTTGACAAAACCCAGCTTTGTTGAGTGTTGATCCGGATAAAATGCAAATCTCGCCCGAATCGGTCTTTGGGTTTAGGCCAAATATCTATTGGAGGAATATGTCCAAAAAACTGTTCGTAACTTTCTAGCGTCTTGCTATACAAACTGCCAAATTTTAATTGCTCGGATGAACCCCCACGAGTCGGCTCGTGATGTAATGTGGTTTGCAAAATTTTGGGACAGAACTCTTGCCAGTACAATCGCGTATAGGTCAGATGTAAATGCCAAACTTGATCGATTTGGTCGGATGGCGTGACTGGATGTCCTGCTACAACGGCTAGAAATACAAACTTTTTGTATTCCTCGATCACTCTCTGAGTATAGCCTAAGGACCAGCCGTTATCTCTTGCTAATCGTTGGCTGAAAGATAATTGACTATCTGGCCGATCCAAGGCAAATGCCTGAATTCTTTTATATAGCTCTATCTGTTGAAAGTTCATCGTCCCTAATGGGCTATCCATAAACCGGGCCTCCCGAAAAAAACTGTTTCTAGTCGTTTATTTAGGCCGAAGAGGCTTAACTATGCGTGCAGTTTAAATTTCTTTACAAAAAGCTGGATGCTAACTATCCCTCTTTCATCCCAAAGATAGAGCAAATATTCTCAACAATCAAAATCATTCATCTGGGCAATAAGGGACTTGCGTGGGAATAATATCCCAATCGATCGGAGGGCGCAAGCTTTGCGCCCCTACAGTAACGGATTTTGTCCACAATGTAGGGGCGCACTGCGTTCGCCCAAAAGGTACATTATCAAAGCGCAAGTCCCTAAGTCTCGGAAACCCAAAAGAAAGTTGAGGAAACTGACAGAACCGGTTAGGTGAAGATAAAATACCAGTGGTTGCTTTAATATCACCTAAATAGTCGGTTTTTTGTGTCTTTCCCCCGACTATTGGCTGCTACCACTGGTTTGCTGTTGTTTGTTGTTGTAATCCGAGGAAATATAGTTCTTGCGTTCCCAAGCGCCTGAACTGCATTTGTCTCTCTAGTAACAATTGTAACAGACAATACCCTTTTTGTGTAAAAAAAAGTAAACAATTTGGTAAAAAATTATTTTTTGCGGTAATCTTCAACCCTCTGAGGACAGCCCCAGATTACCGTTTCCTGTTTGTAAACCACCATACCGGGCTTGGCGCCCTTGGGTTTATAGACGTATTTGGGACGGGTATAGACGACGGGAACCTGTTCACTATGGCGAGCGCGGCTATAATAAGCGGCGTAATCGGCGGCAAATTGCAGATCGGCGGCTTCTGGAACTGTACCGGGGGTTAAACGGAGTAAAACGTGACTACCGGCGATTTCTTGACTATGAAACCAGATATCGTAATCGCTGGCGCTACGAAAAGTTAGCCGATCATTTTGACGGTTATTTCTGCCAATCCATAATTCGACTCCAGAGGGAGTAGTAAAGCGCATGGGTTCGGATTCTTGATTATTCGTCCGATTACGCTGGTAATTGCTTTCTAGATACTTTTGTTGGATTAATTCTTCTTGTATCTCGTCTAATGCCTCTAAATCTTCGCTGCCGCTATAATTTTCTAGTTGACTTAAACTCGATCGCACTTGTTCGAGATAATTAATTTCACTAACCACTTCCTCTAATAAAGGTTCCACCGCTAACCGCGCTCTTTTTAATTTCTGATGTTGTTTATAAAAATATTGGGCATTCTGTACGGGATTTCTTTCGGGATCAAGAGGAATAATTACAGGGGTTCCTGTCTCGAAATCTGCCAAAGTAATGCTAGTCATTCCCTGCGGTATTTGCTGCAGATTGGCCATTAATAAATCCCCTTGCTCTTTATAGCGATCAGCATGAGCAGATTCTGCTAGTCTTGTTTGAAATCCCGCCGCTTTAGTTTGCAGTTTAGTCAGTAAAGAGGTAATTTTTTGGTTTAATTTTTGCTGTAGTTGTCGAAAGCTTTCTTGATTAATTTGCTCGCTATAATAACGGTTTAATAATTCTTGGACATCTTTAGCCGCTGCCAGCATCTCCCCACCGATAACTGTATAACCTTCTCTCGTCCATCCCGGTTGAAAGGTTTTATTTTCAAGGATTTTTAACCATTCTTGCCAAGCTGAAAAGAGCTTTTCCCAATCAGTATTATCTAACTGATCCGTGTTTAATTTCGGGTTAATTTTGGCTTTTTGTAACAGCGATCGAGCGATGATGGGACTAACCCCACGATAGGTACTAAATAACTGTTTTTCGATAGTTTTAGGGATTAAACTAACTCTGGCTTGCCAACTGCTCAAGGATTCTTCTAAACTGGGGTCTGTTGCCAATAAAACGGGGGGTAGTTGATAGATTTGTCCCGTTTGTACGGTGCGAACACTAGACTGGGCGGCATTGACTTGATGGGCAACGGTGACAATTTGATTGTCAGCCGTAGTTAAAATCACATTGCTATATTTACCCATAATTTCTATATACAAATGCCACAGGGCCGGATCATCGGGACGTTGGGCAAATTGCAGATCGATGACTCTTTCCCACGGGGCAACAAATGCTAATTTTGTCAGCGCAAAACCATTGAGTTGATGACGCAATTGATCGCTGAAAGTGAAGGTATCAGGGACTTTCGGCGGTGGAGCGCCAATATGCAGCCGCGCTCCTTGGGGATGCCAAGAAATAATTAACCATCCCTTGCGATCGAAGGTTCGTAAATAGAGTGCGATCGTTTGGCGATCAATTTGATACACTTGTTCTAGTCTGGCTGGCAGCCAAGTGGCGGCAATTTCGGCACAGGTGGCACTGAGGGTGGTAAAGTCTAGGGATTGCATTTTCAGGATTCAGGAGATCTTCTCGATGCCAAAGTTGGCACCGCCAAGCATGAAAATATCATAGCTTCCCACTAAGGCTAAGACAAAAAAGTTGTTTCCTCAATTAAAAACAGATTTGGTGTCAGAATCTATCGGTGGAGGTATCCCAGTCTTAGCCGAAAAGCTGAGGAGTGCCTTTTCTGAGGTTTCTCTAGATGGGTATTAGCAACCGCACAAGCGTCCATCTTCCATGTGAACAATGCGATCAGCAATATCTAAAATCCGATTATCGTGGGTAACGAGTACAATAGTACGGTGCTGTTCTTTGGCTAAACGTTGCATCAAATTCACCACGTCTCGTCCCGTTTTACTATCGAGGGCGGCTGTTGGTTCATCGGCTAAAACTAATGGGGGATTACCGGCCAAAGCTCGCGCGATCGCTACCCTTTGTTTTTGTCCCCCAGATAAGCTATCTGGATAATAGTCGATCCGATGTCCTAAGCCGACTTTTTCTAATATCAAAGCAGCGCGTTCTTCTGTTTCCCGCCCGCCGAGATGTTCCTGAAGCTCGATCGACATTTGTACATTCTGTCTTGCGGTTAGAAAGGGTAACAAATTATGGGCTTGAAAAATATAACCAATTTGACGGCGGGTTTGGACTAATTGTTCTTCACTAGCCCCCCGTAATTCTTTTTCAAAATGCTGTAAGCTTCCTTCTTGAACAGAGCGTAGGCCACCGATTAAGGATAGTAAGGTTGTTTTTCCGGAACCAGAGGGGCCAGTTAAAATAACGATCTCTCCCTCTGTGATTTTTAAGTTGATCTGAAAAAGAACTTGTTTTTTCAGCGTTCCTTGACCGAAATAGTGATTGAGGTTTTGAATATCAATAACTTCCATAGACAGCCTCTTTCCTTGAGATGAGGTATAGATATTTGTTTCTTTTTTCTAAAAAATATCGGCTGGATCGGCATCTTGCAATTTTTTAACAGCAGTGGCTCCTGAAACAAAGGCCATGACTAAGGTTAAGATAAAGACAAAAACCGCTCGATCAAGCGACATATTGACAGGTAATAAGGTGGCATTTTTAGTAAACTCATATTGAATATTAGCGATCAAAAAACCTGGAACATATCCGAGAACAGCAATTAAAAAAGCCTGTTGTAAAACCATTGATAAGAGATAGCTATGACGATAGCCCATCGCTTTTAGGGTGGCGTATTCTGAAAGATGTTCCGAAACATTTGTATAGAGAATTTGATAAACTACCACCACACCAACAATAATTCCTAGAGCCACTCCCAGGTTAAAAATAAACCCGATCGCTGTGCTAGTTTGCCAATATTTTTTTTCAAAGTTAACAAATTCGCTTTTCGACAAGACTCGAACATCTTTTGGCAAGTATTTCCTGAGTTTTTCTAGGGTTCTTTGAATATCTTGATCCGGTTTTAGTTTAATCAAACCCACATCAATGAAGCCCTTCTGGCGATTGTCAAAAATTCGTAAAAAATTTATATGGCTAGTCACTAAATTTCCATCGGAGCCAAAGGAAGTCCCCAAATGAAATAAACCCACCACATTAACCTTTCGATTTCCGTTGGGATTTCCTAACTCCGTGCTTACCCGTCCATCCCTGCGAAAATCTTGGGCAATTGTCCCGAATTCAGTACGAGAACCCTGATCAAATAATACCGTATTAGGCATTTTTAATTTCTCGATATTTTCGGTAATTCCAGGCAAATTGAGTACGGGGTGTCTCAGATTAATACCAAGGACAAAAATATTACGCCAATAATTACGAGTATTAGGATTTTTCCATTGAGCGAAATCGAGATAAATCGGGCTAACGTAATCGACTTCATCAAAAGCAAGTGATTGTAAAAGTCGTCGTTCTGGGAAACTTTCCATCGCAATTAAGGCAGTCGAGCGAGGACTGATTAAAAAAATATCTCCTTGTAAACTTTGATGGAAACGAACGGCACTATCGAAGAGAGCATCGCGAATCCCCAACTGCATAAAAATAATCACCACGGAAAAAATTACGCCTGAAAGAGCCACCAGTAGACGAACTTTTTGATGCTTTAGCTGTAGCCAAGCCGTGGCCAACTTAGTGCCTCGTTTCTGGAATAATTTTCGCTTATTCACTTGGTTTCTCCTTGATTTTGGGCATTGCTATCCTCAATTACCACCGTCACTTCCAAATTGCTTAAGCCAGATACTTGGGCGCTCGATTCGGGGGTAAGGCGAATTTTCACTTCCACTACCCTGGCATCGGCATCGGCTACTGGATCGGTACCAAGAACATTTTGCCGGCCCACTTGTAAACCAATTTCGCTAACAACTCCCGTTAATTCTCCGGCTAAACCATCACTCCGAATCGTAGCGGTTTGTCCGACGCGCACCCGTTGAATGTCTGTTTCGTAAACTTCCGCGCGAACATACATTTCCCCAGTTTGACCTAAATCAACAATCCCCTCATTGCCGACAACTTCCCCGGGCCAGGTACGAATTTTCAGAATTTGACCGCTTTTTGGTGCTTTTACATAGGCTAGGTTTAATTCGGCTCGGGCCCGTTCTACCAAGGCTTGATCGGATATTAATTGGGCTTCGGCAACTTGGACATCGACGGGACGAACTTCGGCGACCGCTTCTAAAGCCGCTTGATTGGCTTTGATCTCTTGAGCGAGGGTGGTTCGGGTGCGATCGAGATTGGCTTTGGCCTCCTGAATACGTTGCTTCATGGTGCGCTCGATTCGATTCAGATTCGCTTCCGCTTCTTGTAAACTTTTAGCGATGGTTTCCGCTTGTAGACAAAAGCGGTCTCGTTCTTGCTCCGGTACAGCCCCATCTAGGTACAGGGTTTGATAACGACGGCAATCCGTTTGTGCGTTGATTAATTCGGCCCGAATTCGTTCGATAGTTGCCTTTCGGGCCGAGGTTTCCCCTTGTAACTCCGCTTCTAAACTGGCAATGGTCGCCTGTTGGGTAGCAATCTGTCCCCGTAATTCCGCTCTTGTTTTTTGGAAACGGGCATCTTGTGCGGCCACATCTCCCTGTTTTGCCCCCGCTTTAACTTGTGCTAAACGGGCCTGGGATATTTTCCTCTGGGCTTCAGCTTGGGTCAAAGCGGCTTGAAGGCGCTCATGGTTGTCTAAAATTGCGATAATTTGACCATTTTTCAGATTATCTCCTTGTTTTACTAGGAGTTGGGCTACTCTCGTTCCCTCCATGAAAGCAGGGGCCGAGATTTTAATCACTTCTCCCTTGGGTTCGACATAGCCTCTGGCGGAGATAGCAGTGGGACTAATCTTCGATGGGGAATAAATCGCCGCTGGAGCGGGGCTATTCCCTCGAAAACGTATGAGAAAATAGGTAGCACTCGAACCAGTTAATATAGCAACTGTAATGACAGTAACACTTGTTATCCAGCCTCTAGGTTTCACAAAAAATGCAGATTTAACCATTGTTTAGTTGATTCTAACCAAAAAATAAGGGCAAAACAGGAAACTACCGAGACTGTACAAAGGCCGACGGGGAGGGAGTTAGGGATTTTTTCGGATCATTCGACCGATGAAAGCAAGGGCAGAAACGAAGAATATAGCCCCACGGGTAGCTGGTTCGGGGATAGATTGTAAGCTCGATTGAGCAACGGCGGCGATTGCTCTTTGTCCGGCGGTCGAGGGATGGAGTTGATCCCAAAAAAAGTAACTATCGGGATCACTACAAACACTCACAACCGGATTAGTGACTAGACAGGGTTCTGTTAGGTTACTAAACCCAAAACGAGCGGGATTGGCTTGTAATTGGTTAAAACTATCCCAGAAATCTAGAGTCATAATTTTCACCCGGGAGCCAAAGGTTGTTTGCAAATGGTTGATTCGAGTAAATAGCAGCTCTCGATGCTCTGTGGTGAAGTGATTGAGAGCCGCTTCTCGTCCGGTCCCTTGCACAAGAGGCACTTTTCCTAAATCGAAAAGATTACTGACCATGATTTGGCTGGCCCCCATACCAACAAGAGCGCGAATAGAAATTTCTAGATTGTTCACCGCCACCACTGGCTCAGTGATGCCGCCAAACACATAGTCATTAGCACCGGCAGCGATGATATATAATCCCCGAGGATCGGCGACCGTTACGCTATTAAGATATTGATTGACTTGCGTGAGGACTCCTGGCCAACTTGGATTAATCGTGTTCAGCGTCCCCGTATTCGCTCCGCCAAAAGCAAAATTGGTGGCGGCATTAACCGTTAATCCCAGAGATTGGGCTAGATATTCCACCCAAACCGGGCCATTGGTAAAACGTCCCTCGGCATACAGGGGAACCGGTGGAAATGCTCCACCAGTAGCCTGATACACTCGACCTATATCTACGTTGCTGTCACCAAAAACATAGATTTCATCAATGTTAAAGCTACTCGCTTGAACCGAAGATTGTATTACTCCTGCACAGAGTAAGGAAAGAGAACCAATCCCAAAAGCTTGAAAGGTTATTGTTCGGAGAGGATGTGTCCTCAACCAATATTCAGGAAAAATAAGCGAGACAGATAACCTTTTACTTGTGGACATATCCTAAGGTTTTTGGAAATAAATAAAAACACATTTTCTGAGAAATGCTATTAAAATTGAGCAAAACAATTCCCTAGGAAGTTATTTCCTCTGGTAATTGATAAAAAGTGACCACGATCTGACAAGAAGGAATTCCATTGGCTAAAAATAGATAAAGACAAGCTCGTTCGGATGGTTTTTTTGACCAGCAATAAACCGGGATACCTTGTTGATTAGATGCGGGTTGCCCTGAAGCGTAAATATCGAGAAATAGGGGAGTTTTTCTTTTTTGGTCTGAATTGAGAGGACAAAGGGCAGCAGCGAGGATAAAAATAGAGCCAATTTCACTTAAGCGTCTTTGCTCTAACGAAACTAGATTGCCAGACTGTAGAGATGCTAATTCTTTTTCGGTCAGATTTAGCCCTAACGATTTGACCCCTTGATGAATTTCTTCATAGGTAAACATGACTTTTTCCGAGTAATTCTTAAGAGCAAGAATGGAGAGTTGTCAGGAAAGAAATAGGTAGCTATTAATCATATTACTTGATCATCCTAGCCGCACCTATTCCTAGAAAACACCCTTGATAAACACGGCTAAATCCAAGGGTTTAAAGAAGATTGATATTGATAATGTTTAAATTCCTCAGTTGTGCAAGCAATTTGATGATTGTGAGGAATTTTTTTCATCTTTAATCGATGATAAAATTCTCCGAACGAGGCGACCCCTGACAAAAGCAAGAGTCGCAGGAAGTGATAGAGATGTTTAGGAGCTATTACTCCCCCCAAACCAAACCCCTTCCACTGAAAAACGAGATACCAAATCGCTCCATAGAAATGAGTGTATTTGATGCTCGTAAAGATGTTGCTACGAAAAGGCTCATATTGAACATTTTCTAGGAAGCTATCAAAATGGACTAGCGGTTGATAGTCACCTAGTAGCTGATCCCCTCGATAACAATCCAGTAAGCCTAGGTTAGCTTTTCGTTTAACTAATTGATTTAATTGTTCGTAAATCTCGACAAAAAGTGAATTGACTGTCTGACGATGAATCTTGACAAATCCCTCAATAAAGGAAACATTGAGATGCCATTTTCCCACATACAGGGGTACCAAAATTCCGAACCACCATATGTACTCGAAATAGATTCGCCAACTCATGATACTGGCATGACCGAGTTGAGTTTTGTGATCGCGCATAAGTTGATTCACTCCTTCCGCTTGTGCGAGATTAAATTGGTTGTAAGCGATGCGTTTAACCTCGGCATCTGCTTCTCCTGCTAACTTCGCTCGAATGACTTCAGTAACACTTTCGATGGCAAAAGTGCTCAGGGATGTACCCATAGAATAAAAAGCATCGAAAATATAAGCCGCATCCCCAATCACATACCAATT
The DNA here is from genome assembly GCF_015207185.1 of Microcystis sp. LEGE 08355. Lineage (NCBI taxonomy): Bacteria > Bacillati > Cyanobacteriota > Cyanophyceae > Chroococcales > Microcystaceae > Microcystis > Microcystis sp. LEGE 08355. The sequence continues at coordinate 10,512 of NZ_JADEXI010000010.1, forward strand.
ATCTGCCGAAAGAACTTCCTTGCTGGTGTGAGCGATTCTCGGCCAGTAGTGAAAATCGATCTTCTCTCCACTGCTCAATAAATCATAAAGAAGTTTGTGATTAGCTTTGAGAAATGCGTAAAACTTCTGTTCTTGATTGAGATAATCGGCGGGAATAATTTCATGATGATGGATAACTCCGATCGAAATTTCTTGAGTGTCTGTATCCGTGGGAATCATCCATAGCCAATGACCTTGCCCGAACCAGTGATTGGTGGCATAGTAGTGACTACAGGATGTGGCTTCTGGATCATAGCCAGAGTGAAAAAGAGTTCGATCAATATTTTTAACCCGTACCCATGCCGAACCCGTATTTACACCACAAAGATGCTCCGGATCGAAAATAACATTATCAGTTTTTTTGCCGATAATAAATTGACGACCAGCGGCATCTACTAAATGTTTAGCGGTTAATTCAATCACTTCATCGTGCAATTTAACCTTGACTTGATGGGGATCATTTCCGGGATGAATAGTAACATCAACGACACGACCATTATAAAAATCAACTCCCATTTCCTTATTCATTCGTAACAGATCCCGCTCAAATTTAGCTCGATTCATTTGGCTAGAGGCAAGGGGGGGCTGTCGATTCGTCCAAATATGGTAGTAATCCTCGATGGTATCGGTTTTGTGAGAATCTTTTGGCCAGTGAAAATTTAAGCCAAATTTGGGAGGATGATTTTCAATCATGTATTCGTAAAGACCCAACTCTTTACAAATAAATAAATTAGCAATTTCTACCGTTGACTCGCCAATTTTTAGATCCTTATCGCTACGATTTTCTGGACGAGGATCGATTAAAGCGATCTTGATATTGGGAACCTTAAGCATCAGGTGACGGGCTTGGCAAACGCCCGCAAAACCAGCACCCATAATCACAACATCATAGACGAATTGCCGAACAGAATTAGTGGTTTTCATCATGACAATTACCGAGAACAGGAGTAAATAGAGACAGTGGAACAGAAAATTTAGCTGATCGTGCTAACAATGTGGGCTGGTAACAAAGAATTGGCTTCAGATTGGAGCAGAGGTACCGCTCCCCTGGAACCCTTTTTCATCTCCTTTTTCACACGAGCAATATAAGGCTCATAATCCACTTGCATTGTGTGACGGGCTGAATAACCGTAACGTTGACGAACTTGTTCTTTTTCTTGGAAGATTTCCCGTTTCATTGTCCTAGAATCGGGCAACTTGTACTCTCCTAATAAGTATTGACTAATCCACTGACTTTGTAATTCAGCGATCGGCATAACTGGACCGATCGGTTGTAATAGGCCAATAAAAAATAAATCGCGATAGTGAGGGTGAAAAACATGATGGAATAGTTGTACCTCATTATTTTTAACCTCGATCACTTCTGAACGGAAAAAAGGAAAGCTCACGTTATAGCCAGTGCAATAGATAATTTCATCCACTTTTTCTCGGCTTCCGTCCACAAAGATCACTCCATCTCCATCTAACTTTTGAATGTTGGGTTTCGGTTTCACTCGTCCGTGAGATAGGGCGGAAAAAATATCGGAACTGATGGTAGGATGAGCGTGCATATAAGGATGATCGGGATCGGGGAGACCATACTGGCTTAATTTTCCCACCTGCAATTTCACCGCAAAAGCTTGAATTTTTAATTTCCAGGAGAACGGTAAAAAACGAGGAATTGGCGCTAGATCAAGAGGGGTTCCTAAAACGTGTTTAGGAATAATATGAAAGCCGCGTCTTACGGATAAGTAAGTATTTCGAGCAATCCGAGATACTTCAACGGCAATATCCATCGCAGAATTGCCAAAACCGACGACAACAACATTTTTGTCCTGATAAATTTCCCCACTCTTATAGTAATGACTATGAGTTTGTTTGCCCTCAAATTCTCCAGGAAAAGACGGGTTAGGCCAACGAGGATTCCAGTGGTGTCCATTGGCAACAATTAGGGCCCGATAATTATGGCAAGATTGATCGTCGAGAGTAATTTGCCAACCACCGAATTCTAGGGGTTCAGCTTGAACGACTTTTGTTTGAAAATGAATATGGGGCTTAAGGCCAAAATGCTCGGCATAATCATCAAAGTATTGAGCGATTTGACTGTGATGCGGGAAATTAGGATACTCCTCCGACAAAGGATAATCGGAGTATTGCATCAGTTGTTTGGAAGTGTTAATATGCAGGGAGCGATAGGCACTGGATAAACCATTGGCATTGTTATAGACCCAAAGACCGCCCACACGGTTACTCATTTCATAACAATCAAAGGCAATTCTTCGCTCTTTTAAGACCTTACAAGCTGCGATGCCTGAAGCACCAGCACCGATAATACATACTCGATCGAGCAGGGGATTCATCGTTCTATGTTCTCCAGAGTTTCAAAATTTCACTCGAAAAAGTCAGGGAGGAAATCAGGGGTACCCCTGATTTCCAGAGGGAATTTAATGCTGTTCAACTACTCGATAATGATGTTCCAGAACCGCCGGAAAAGCACCGCGTAGGATGGGCAATAAACGCTCTGTCCAATTCATAAAAACATTCGGTTGGGGACGCTCGATCGCTCGGGCAATTACTGCCGCCACCGTATCGGCTGAAGCCATCGGCACTGGAGAACGACCATCAATTAAATGCCCGGAACGCTTTTGGGCAACTTGCCAAAATTCTGTCTGAGTTTCCCCAGGACTCACCAAAACGACTTTAAATTGATGGCCCATCTCGCGGCGAGCAACGGTGAGTAGGGATGAAACCGCGCTTTTCGAGGCACTATAAACCCCGTAACCCGTGGGCAAAGCATAGGCAACGACAGAAGAAACGCCGACAAAAACACCTTCGTGAAGATGGGGAGCGCTAGCTTGTAAGGTGTAGAGTAAGCCGAAGAGATTCACATCGAATAATTCTCGGGCTTCCTCCTCGCTGGTTGCCAAAATCGGCTTTGTAATGCCGAATCCGGCGTTGGCTACGGCGGCATCTAAACCCCCTAACCCGGCGAAATGATTGATCGCCTCGAATTGTTGGCGACGGTCGCGCACATCGAGAGGATAAAGGTAGGCCTTACCCCCCGCTGCCTGTACTTGTTGAGCAACCTGTTCTAGCTTATCTTGACGACGGGCGGCTAATCCTAAAATATGACCCTCTTGCGCTAATTTAATCGCTAAAGCTTGGCCAATGCCACTAGAAGCACCAGTGATGAAAATACGTCGCATAATTCCTCCTAAGATTGGATAATTGAACAAGAGCAGGGATATTTTTTATGAGAGAGAGAGCAAAGAAATCAGCTTTTTCTCGGAGGGTAAACATTGTCTAAATGGGGTAATTTGCCCCAGGAAATATCTACACTTGCAAGGGAACTTTTTCCGCTTCCATTTCCAGAGATTTAGTATCTACTCCCTCGACTATCCAAGGTTGAAGGGTATCCCCATACTGATACTCTTGAAAAGCCTCTCTCATTTCTGCGATCAATTGGCTTTCGCTGCCATGATTCCCAGTTAAACTATAGATGATATCTCCCAGACCAATGTAAATAGAGGTGGTCAATAATTTTGCCATTGTACCCAGAGAACGGGGGTGGCAAACTTGGGACAGACCGCCACTTTTCCATTGCAGTTTTAGATACCAAATGGTCAGATAGAAGAAGGTTTTCTTCATGCTGGTAAATACGCTGGTTTGTTTTGGTTCATATTGGGCATTTTCGAGGGCGTGGGTATAACGCTTAGGGGTGTGATAGTTCCAAATCAGTTGATCACTACGGTAACAATCCATTAAGCCGATATTTTTCTTTTCGTCCACCAGTTGATCGAACTGATCGTGAATTTCATAAACTAGACTTCTGAGGGTTGTTTGGAAAGTTTGGACGAACTGGGGGATAAACTCTAAGTCTAAGTGCCATTTGCCCACAAAAATGGGGATCAAAATGCCAAACCAAATCATGTTTTCAAAGTAAATTCGCCAACTCATAATACTGGCATCTCCCAAGTGACGACTATGGTTATGCATAAAGAGATTAATCGAGTTGATCAGAGTCAGATTGAATTGATTGTAGGCTTGGCATTTTTCCGCCGCGTTGACTTCTCCGGCTAACTTGGCGCGAATAATCTCTGTAATACTATCGATCGCTGATACGATCATCGTCGATCCGAGAGAATAAAAAGCATCAAAAATACAAGCAGAATCGCCAATCACATACCAATTATCGGGAGAGTATAGGGTTTTACTGGTGTGAGCGAGCCTCGGCCAGTAGTGGAAATCAATATTCTCGGCACTGGTGACCAATTGATAGAGAATATTATGGTTTGCCTTGAGAAATTCATAGAATTTTTCCTTACTATTGAGGCTTTCACTGGAAATATAATCATGGTGGTGAATCACACCGATCGATAATTCCATTGTGTCTATATCGGTGGGAATCATCCATAACCAATGACCTTTACCAAACCAGTGATTGGTTGCGTAGTAATGACTACAGCTTGCTCCTGTGGGGTCGTAACCAGAATGAAAAATTGTTCGATCGACATTTTGAACCCGAACCCAAGCTGAACCAGTATTTACCCCATACAAATCCTTAGAATCGAAACTAATATTATTAGTTTTCTTGCCGATTAAAAATCTTCTTCCGGCCGCATCTACAAGATGCTTACCCTGTAACTCGATCGACTCGTTTGGTAATTTAACCTTAACGGTATGTAGTTGATCATTCGGGGTCAAATCGATATCCACTACCCGGCCATTATAAAAATCTGCGCCCATTTCCCGATTCATTTTCAGCAGATCGCGTTCAAATTTCGGGCGATTTAGTTGCGTCGAAGCTAAATCCGGTTGCCGATTTGCCCAGATATGAAAGTAATCATCGATGGTTTTTGTCTGATCATTTCGCTTGGGCCAGTGAAAATTCAGACCGTATTTCGGGGGATGATTTTCAATTAAATATTCGTACAATCCTAAATCTTTGCCAAAAAATAGTGTCGCTACTTCAACTGTAGATTCTCCTAATTTGAGATCCTTTTCTGTCCGATTTTCGGGACGAGGATCAATCATAGCGATCCGAATATTAGGAATTTTGAGCATTAGATGTCGAGCTTGACAAAGGCCAGCTAAACCGGACCCCATAATAATTACATCGTAAGGGCGATTAGACATATTTTTCACGGTAACAACTCCTAGGATTTAAAAAACTTTGGTGGCTTGAATATAGCCGCTCAAGAGATAGGAAAAAACTGATTTAGGGAATACTTCAACTTCGCTAGATTTTTTTCTGGAAAGATTCGGCCAAGAAATTGAGCGATCGGCTCAGAAAGCGTCTTGAATAGTCGAAGGTAAAAAACTGGGTTGAAATTGGCCTTGTTGATCGGCAAGAAGCCAAATTACATCCTGTTCTCCCACGGCAAGTTTCTGAAAATTACCCGCCGCATCCTGACGGAAATACTCGAAACCTAAGGTCATTCCCCGTTCAAATACAGCCCTCAGTTGCATAGAAACGTGAATTTCTTGAAAAGGGAGAGCTTCTCGTAAATAGTCAATCTGACTACGAAGACAACGAAATTCTCCTCGTTGGCCAGAACGTCCATAGAATTCGGGGACTAGGGAGTAACCGAAACGGTCACGTAAACGACCTTGCCAATCACTATAGATGGCGAAGTTAATATTTCCGATCGCATCCGTTTCTTCTAACGAGGTGAGAAAGGATTCTTGCCGGAGTAATTTTCCTTTCTCGCGAGGATAATGGACGCGGTAGAGTTCCTTGCCCATGGAGAAAAGAGAAGGAACTGGCGAAGTTTGAATCGGTTCATAAAGACCCGCCATAAAATCCGCTAAAAACTGGGGCAGGGGGTGAATTTTTGAGCCTTGACCAGGAGAAATTTCTGTCCAAGTCATGGTTAAAGTACTATGGGCAATTTTTGCTCGTATCTCTTGCTCTGTCACCCGAAACCAGTCGTAACCAAAATTAACAGTTGACCCAGAAACTTCCTGCACCCAAAAATGAACTTCTACTTGATCCTGTAGTCCTAAATCTCCAAAAATCTCTACTTGGCTACGATTGGTTACCATTCCCCACCGTCCCGTTTTGAGATATTCCCCCAAGGTATGACGGATCGGTTGAATTGCCCGGTCTCGTACTTGTCCCATCCAGTGAAAGAAGTAGGAAAAATAAACATTTTGGCTAATGGTTGCCGTTTCCTTGTAACCCACAGGCCAGCGCCAGATTAGTTTTTGCAAGGGAGTGGAAACGGTGGTTTGGGGAGGGGAGGAAATGGGAGTTGAATTGACCACCACCGCTACCATTCTTTGAGGATTGCGGGTAAGTTTCACCGGAAAGGTAAGCACAGATAAAGACTGACCGGCAACGAGGCCTCGAAATAAAACATTTTCTCCGAGAGATCGTTCTAAAACTAAGTCGATGTCCATGGCTTGGGTAGCTTTCCGGAGAGCTTCCAGGGCGGCCCAGATGCGAGTTGCTGCCTGGTCGATCGATTCTACTCCTCGAGCGAGTAATTGTTGAAGTAGAAGTTCTCGTTTAAAACTCAGTAAAGCGATCCAATCTTGGGGACTTCGTTGAGTAATGGGGGCGATATCGCATCCTTGCCGACCATAACCGGAGACACAGAGACAGAATTGCTCATCATGGGATAGGGAAACCCCGACATTTTCCACTCCCGCTCCTTGCAGAATCGGTTGACCTGATGTTAACCACTGAATTTCAGGAGTTTGAGGGAGCGGTAAACCATCAATCCCCGGGGGAAGAGTTGTTCCAGAAGTGATCGAATATAGCGGTGCTTTCATCGTTTTCCCTGGTTCCCAAGAATCAACGGCGGAAGTAATCGTATCTTGTCTGAATTTGCCCATCTTGAAACATTCTCCGAAACTAGGTGGAGAGAATGAGACGTTTTTCGTACCATTCTCCCGGAATGATTAGGAAGGATTGAGGAAATTTCCGACTGTTTTGGCGAATAAGGGAACTTCCTGTTGTCGGCGCTCACTGGTGGGCAAATTTTGTAAACCGGGTTGATAGGTGAGCGCTAGGGTTGGGGCATCGATCCCGAAGGCTTCGGCCGACTGTTTCAATTGTTCTTGTAATCGCCGTTCGTCCCGTTGACCGGGATTGGCGATTTCCTCCGCCGTGGGATTGTCGCCTCGATGTTCTAGAATCCTTAACTGATAACCTTCTAACGTTTCCAAAACCTCCCCCTGCTCGTTGACTGCCGTGACAGTGGTACGATACTCTTTGCCCTCGCGTCCTTCATTGATAGCTAGTCCAAAACAGGATTGGTTCTGGGGAATTTGGTAGAGATCAATACGATCAATGCGGATGGGTAGACAAATATCTTGAGGGATAATTGGTTGTACTGATTGCAGAAGAGAGTCGCGATAGTAGGGATCACCGAGGAGGAACGGGCCATCGGCTCGATCGAAGGTTTCTTTTTCCGCTCGTTCGCCGCCTACTTGGGTGGAGAATAGGAATTCTTTCGAGTTGAGACGATAGACATTTTTCAGTCGTTGAAAACGGGTTCCTTGAAAGAGTAACCAACCGTAAAGATCCTGTTTGGGGTCAAGATCTAGGGGTCGATCGGGTACAGTTACCGTGGAGAGGGGAACTTCGGCACTTTGATCGTCGAGAATCAAGGTGGCGGCAAAATGGGCGATGGTAAACCCTGTCCGTTCCGTACGGATTTCGGCGCGCACTTGTAGCGGATCATGGGGAGATTTCTTTTCGAGAACTCGTGCCCAAATTTCGATCTCTACTCCCTGTTCGGGATCGACAACTATCGGTCGCTCTAAGCGGATATCTTGCAGACGAAGCCGAGAAAATGCCGTTTTTTGGCTGACATAGAAGGCTGCCTGAGCCATTGCCTCTAAACCGAAGACAGTGGGGAAAAGATAGGAACCGTTATAGATATGATCCCGAACATAGGAGTCTTGAGCGAGGGTAAGACGGGTGCGGAAACCCACTTCTACTCCCAATTCGATGGTGTGAATATTTTCGATAAATGAGAAAGAGGCGGGGGGTTCGTAACGATGGGTACGCCATGTATCAAAGCCCCGTCGCATGGTTTCCACGCCGCCCAATTTGGACGTGACCACTACTTGAGAATCCCCGGGATCTTTAAACATCAGTTCTAAGAATCGATTGACTCCATCTTCTGTGGGCATGGCCTCAATGCCCATCCGGTTGAGATTCCGAACCGTTCCCATGCGCGCCCCCATGCCCACTTCTGACCAGACGCTAAAGGCGATCGCCAAAACCGACGTTTCTGGGTGTCTTTCGCCAAAGTTGCGAAGTAAAAGGTCGAGGGATTCATTGGAAAAGCCATACCAAGTATTCCCGGGTAATCCCAAAACCGCACTAATGGAGGAGAATCCGACAAAAAGTCGCGGCGGCATTTCTTCTAAGGCTTCCATTAGGTTCAAAACGCCCAGGACTTTGGGGGCTACTTCCGATTTGGCCTCGCTGAGAGTGGAATTTTCCACCCGACGGGGTTTGTTTAACGCCGAACCATGAATCACACCAGTGATCGGCCCTAGCTCTTGGCGAACTTGCTCAACTAGCTCTCGGACAGCGATCGCATCGGTGACATCACAGGAATAGTAACGACAGATCAGCCGTTCTTCCGCAAACGCCCGTAGGGTTTGGGCGATCTCGCGCGCACTAGCATCAAGGGGATCATCTTGGGGATGGGGAGAACGCCCCACAAGGGCGGTTTTGACTCCAGTGAGTCGAGCGAAAGCGATGGCACATTCGGCGGTAATTCCCTTCGCACCACCGGTAATCAATACCACGTCCTCCGTTGACCAAGATAGGGAACGGGAAGTGTATTGGGTGCGATCCTGTACTTTCGGGCGAGGAAGGCGACGGATCGATTGTTCATCGTAGCCCACGGCTAAATAGGCTTCTTTGCGTCCGATTTCACCAATGATGGTTTCGGTCAACGCGGGCGAGGGGTTTTGGTTGGGTAAATCGATCACCCGTACCTTCAGATCTGCCCGCTCTAAATGCAGACTAGCGGCAAAGCCCATCGTACCGCATTGTTCCAGATTGCTCATTCCGGGTAAACGACCGAAGTGACCTCCCCCGAATTGAAGATAGGCGACGGTGACATATTCCCGTTCTAATTGCTTGGCACTGAGGGGAGTGGCGATCGCTCTAAGGCGAGACATAGCTCCTAGTAATCGCGCCGAGGAATCGCCATGCCCTCGCGCTTTTTGCGGCAAAATTCCTAAGAAGTGCGTATATTTCGGGTTTTGAATCCCTCCTTGCTGGGCCATTTCTTCGTAGGTGATCTTCTCAACCATCGCACCCTTGTCTTGCCAGTGCTTCTCCAGCATCTGCACCCAATCCGTTTCTTCCGATTCGGCGACGATGAGAATGTGCGCTTCTGGCCAATTGTCGTAGGCAAATAAATTGGCGGTTTCCCAGTTTTCTCTTTCCTCTGCCGGCAGCTCGATCGCTTCTTCGGGGGAATATTCTACTACGAAGTTACGAACCCAAGGAGAAGAGCTAGAAGCTAGAGAGGGAGCGGTTGGGACGGGTGAAGGATTGTCCGTCCCGAGGGATTGACTATGTTTGGCTAAAATCTCAGCGATTTCGCCCAAGGTGGCATTGGCAAACTGAGCGGGGTCGATCTGGCCGGCAACGCCCAACTGTTTCGCCGCTTCCGCTACTAATTCTGCGGTTTTAATGGAGTCTAAGTTCAGGTCATCCAGTAAGCGCGATTGTAGGGACAAACTATCGATCGGAAACCCCGTTTTTCCGGCAACTAATTCTAGCAAGAGGCGAGAAATCGTTTGCACATCCTTTCTAGATTCTGTAGTTACCACTGGATTCGGGGTAGAAGACTCCATTGGGGTGGGCATCACTTCTCGCACGGCTTCGAGAATTTCTTGAAGCGATGCGTTCGCTAGAGTGGTCGGATCCACTTTTCCCGCTACGCTGCACTGCTTGGCAAAATCGGCAATTAATTCCCCTCCCTTAATAGAATCCAAATTTAAGTCATCTAGCAGTCTTGCTCCTAGGTGAATAGTATTTTCGGGAAATCCCGTTTTCTGCGCTACTAAGACAATTAATTGGGTTTCTAAATTGGCAGGAGGTTGGCTAGCCCCGGTGGGGACAGATTTCCCGGGAGCGGAATCGATCATAACCAGTGGTTTTATTGTAGGATTCTCTAGGGTCGGAGCCGAGAAAGAATGGGTCGGACTTTTCCCATTGTTCGGGATATCTGAAGGCTTAAAGTTACTGCCTAGAGACTGTAAATCGGCGCGGATTACTTGAGCGAGAAAGGAACCCCTTTGCTGAAAATAAGCTGAGAGAATTGTCAAAATTCTCTCATTCATTTGTTCGTTGGGAGAAAGTTTTTCGTGAGTCATGGTATCATCCAGCGAATAGGTTTACAGGAAAGAGAGGTTTTCTAAATCAGCCCGAATTAATTCGGCTAAAAATGAGCTTCGTTGCGAAAAATAATGACTGAGAAGGTCACTCATTTCCTCTGTGGATAAAGCAGGTAAGTTCTCTAGAGAAGCTGATTTAGATGTGGTTTGAAGTGGAAAAGGGATGATTTGATCGAGTTCCTCACGCTCGAAATCGAAGGAACGCTCACAAGGATTATCAATGAACAGGCGTTCTGACGCTGGAATAAATGGACGAATCAACCGATTTTCGTAGAAAAAATTCCAATTAATACCAGTTCCTTGCACAAATATCGCCGCAATTGCTGTATTCAGATCCCGTGTATTACCCACTTGAGATTCTAGGGGCAAACAGAGGGTAAATTCAGCGATTTCTGCGGTCAATCCCGAAAGAACTTTTCCTGGACCCACCTCCAACAAGAAGTCACATTGACGAGCAATCTGTTGGTATAGAGAAATAAAATCAACTTGTGCAGTAATTTGGTCGGCGAAGTGTTCTGATAGAGAAATTACTTGGGAAACTTGCTGTCCTGTTTTACTAGATACTAACCACAACTTCGGCGTTGGATATTCCGCAAAAGAGCAAGTTTGGCGAAGTTTTTCCGCCGCCGCCGCCACCATTTTCGAGTGAAAAGCGTTAGCGACGGGTAATTTTTTTCCTTGAATCCCTCGCACCAAAGCCCTTTCAAGAACCGCCAAAACACTATCGACCTCACCCGAAATTACTGTTTGCCTGGGGCTATTTAAATTGGCGATTGTCACATATCCCGCGACTCCTCGTAGTAACTCCTCCGCTTGAGAACGGGAACAAGCTAAACTGGCCATTGTTCCTGTAGTGGAACTACTCTCCGTCATCACCTGTCCCCGGAGGGCGGCGAAACAAAGTAAAGTTTTTTCGTCATAGCAATCCGCCGCTTGGAAGGCCGTTAATTCTCCTAAACTATGACCGCCCACAGCCACCGGTTTAATTCCTAATCGCTGTAAGTATTTCTGCCATAGTAAGGACACAAAACAAACCGTTTGGGGGGCGATTTGGGTTAAGGCTTGGAACCAATTTTCCACCTCTTCGCGATTGATGGCTCGATCGAGAGGACGGTAGATCACCGGACCGCTCGGTGCCAATCCCGCTTCTTGCAACCATTGATCGGCTTGGGAGAGAAAATCCTGCGCCCAGGGGTAACGTTCCACCAACATCCGCGCCATATTTAAACGTTGCGAACCTTGGCCAGGGAAGAGAAAGCCGATTTTAGTTCGTTGCACCTTTTCGGCTAACCAAAGGTCTTTTTGAGGAGAGACGCGCATTTCTCCGCTTCTAAGGGAGGACTCTGTGAGCAGTAGGGAGAGGCGATCGAGTCCTGTGGATAATTCCCTGGGAGTTGCCGCGATCAGGGCGGCCCTCGTAGGGCAGTGTTCAGGTAATTCTTGCGCCAATTTAGCCGCCAAATCGGGCATTTCTGCCAAACTCATGCCTTCTAGTTGCGGTTTCAGCTTTTCGACGATTTTGAAGAGGTCTGTCGTTGAATTCGCCCCAAAAACAAATAACTCTGTATCTTGGTTAGACACGAATAAAGCCCGTTCGGCTATGCCAGATTTGAGACGAGTCGTCGCCGGGTCCCCGGAAGAAAGGGTCACATGGGAGTTAATGCCCCCAAAACCCATCGCCGACACTCCCGCCCGTAAAATCTCCGTTTCTGGGTAGACTTCCCCTAGTTGCACTGGATATAAACATTGGGCGCTCTCCTCGAAAACGGGATTCGGTTCTTGACAGTTAACGGTAGGGGGAACGATCCGCTGATTAACCGCCATGACCGCTTTAATGAAACCCCCGATCCCGGCCGCCGCTTTCGTATGACCAACTAGGGATTTAAAAGAAGTCATGCCACAGGAACGAGGGGGGGCAGGTTTCGAGGCGTTCATGGCTAGGGCTACCCCTTCAATTTCAGCCCGATCGCCTACGGGGGTTCCGGTTCCATGTCCTTCAATAAAATGAAGAGACTGGGGACTATAACCGGCTTTTTCGTAAGCTCTTAATAGGGCTTTGGACTGTCCCACCTTAGAGGGTGCGGTAATGCCTCCTTTGCCGTCGGAGGACAACGCCCAGCCGTCCAACAGGGCATAAATGTAGTCGCCATCGGCCTGTGCATCTTCTAAGCGTTTGAGGACAACAAAACCACATCCTTCTCCAGGAACAAAACCACTGGCTCGGCGATCATACACTTTCATATCCTGAGCCGTCAGTGCGCCGGTTTTGGCGAAACCAATTAATTCAAAGGTATCGAGACTGATATCAATGCCACCGGCTAAGGCCATGTCTAAATCGCCATTACTTAAAGCGTTGGCGGCAGTGACAACGGCGATTAGGGAGGAGGAACAAGCGCCATCGACGGTATAACCACCACCGTCAAAATTAAAAAAGTTACAGATTCGTCCGGCTATGGTGTTGGACAGTCCTCCAGCTAGGGTATCTTCGGTAATGGGTGGGAAAACGGATTTATAGAATTTCTCCATTGTTTCGAGAAGTTCTTCCACAATTGTTCCAGACAGTCCTTTGACTTCGGCAGCGGCTCGCAAGGCTCTTCGTACGTAGGGCCAACGTAACCGCATCACATTCGAGCGAGTATGTTCTCCAGTTAAGGAATTGCCGAGAATGACCCCGGTTTTCTGGGTGGGAATGGTATCTCGACGATACCCAGCATCTTCGATCGCTTTGTCGGCTACTTCTAAGGCTAACCAATGCACGATGTCGGTTCCATCGACCGTTTTTTTGGGAACTCGACGATTAATCCAGTCGAATTGAAAGCCATCAATGAAGGCCCCGCGTGTTCCGTAGGTTTTATCGGGAGTGGCGGGATCGGGATCATAATATTCCGAGAGTGGTAAACGTTGATCGGGAAACTGGCGAAATTGACAACGACGCGCCAAAATATTCTCCCACAGTTCGCTTAATTGTTTGGCACCAGGGTAATGGCAACCCATTCCGACAACGGCTATAGGATGGGCGATTTTATCGCTTTGAGTTTTCGGCATTTTTTTCCTTGTTTTGAGGACAATAATTGTGTTTGATAACTATCTGGTTATCCTAGGAGCGAGGGAACCCAGCCAGGTCTTTTTTCGGTATTTCCCGAAAGCTTATGATTTATTGTCGTTTAGCAATTACAACTATCTCATTTGCGCTTAAAATAACCTTGATAAAATCACGGTATATAAGCCAAGGTATTCAATTATTCAAAGGATTTTCCAGAGAAATGTTAAAGGGAAAACTTTAGCATTTACTCTATAGTTGTAACTTATTCACAAGTATATGGGTAAGTTTCAGCAGTGACAATCGAAGTTTAGGATGTTAAGGGAGAAGATAAGCGGCTCTTCTGGAAGTTTAGGATGTTAAGGGAGAAGATAAGCAGCTCTTCTCGACTTTGTGTGATCATCAGTGCTGATCATTCGTAGGAGTCTTGGCGACGGCAAGGATTTCAAGAGTTTGAAGGGGAGCATCTCATTTATGCAAGTGAGTAATTATACTTGTCCCTAAAACTGGTTTCTAGCAAGGCTTTCAAAATAGCTTGACATAAAACCTGATTTAGGGGTTACAAAGGTGAGATGCTCCCATTTGAAGAGTATATTTCTGGAAAATTATCCCTATTCTTCTTCCTTCCACAC
>NZ_JADEXI010000543.1:0-3149 GCF_015207185.1 Microcystis sp. LEGE 08355
GGTGTAGGGTGTGGGGTGTAGGGTTTTATTCCCCCCCGTTCACTCCAATGGCTGACACTTTTTGATATCAAAAAAGTCTAAAAGTTTTATCCAACAAGGTTTTTAGATTTATTCAGCAGACCCTACCTAGCACACAGAGTTAATTTTGTCAAGCAAAATTCTGACCGCATCGATGATCACATCTGGTTGATCCATCCAGACAAAATGACTACTTTTATCCGCTTGTATTTGCAGAAAATCTCCGGATAATTTGCCTAATTCTAGGTGCATCTCCTCCCGGAGTTGGTTGGCACTTTTGAGGGGAATAAAGCGAGTCCAAAGGGAAGGTTTAAAAAAAGAATTAGCTTTAATACTAACTATCGGTAAATTACCGAAATTGTTAGCCTCACTCACCTGACGAGCGCTTTGGTCGAGATTAAGCATTTCTCTACTCATCGTCATCCAGTGTTTAGCGCGACAGAAAGAACGCTTAACTCGATGACGAGAATCCGGGGAAAAGCGACGCAATTCTGGTTTTAATAATTCAAAAACTCCCAGAACTTTCAAAACTCGGATAATGCCTAAAATTGAGCCGATAATCGACATCCAAAATCCAGAGATGAAAAATAATTTTAATGCCTTTAATGCTGGCGACATTTTCAGCATTCTTTTCTCGTGTAAACCATCGGTGAGTACCAAACCTACTACTTTTTCTGGGAAGAGATGAGCATACAGTCGAACATTATAACTTCCAAAAGAATCACCAATTAAAATATAAGGCGGTTCTATTTTTGCTTGGGTGAGTAATTGATCTAATTCCTGAACAATTTGGTAGCTAGTTCGCGGATATGGACTAGGATCGCTCCAACCATAACCGGCTCGATCATAAATACAAACCCTAGCCAATTGTGACAATTCTTCTATCAAAAAATATCCCTCAATTCCCCCTAAACTATGGTCAATAATAATAGTGGGACTAGCCTCTCCCGCTAGACAAAAATGTAGGCGATATTTACCCAGATTAACCAAATTACCCGGCGGTGCTTTTTGTTCTTCTAACCAAACAGCTAACGTCTGATAAACTGTCGTCGCTATTAGGATAATTACCCGAATTGATAAAGACATAACTACACCTCTTGTAAAAATAAAAAATTCTCGTGGTTGCTGGACAATTAAGAATGAATAATCATCAATTATACTAAATCCGTTGAGTAACGCACAGAAAACGGGTTTCTCGGAGAAACCCGTTTTCTACTCATGCACTCATGCAAAAAGGGGAATAAATAATCAGTCTTTAATAACCAGATTTAGTATTAAATGGTCGATTTAGCTGTGATTAAAAGAGAGTGCCAGCATTGCAGCCAAAATCTAGTACAAATAAACGCCTGTCCCATGATTTTGAGCCAAGTATTTCGGCTCTCCCCAGTTTGGCGGGTAAAATGTATTCTAAGATACAGTTTTGCGGGCGAGTGAGTGGAACGAACCACAGAGACACAAAGGACACAAAGATCGATCGCTACTATATAAGTTAAACTTATCACGCAAAGAATAAGAGAGCCGTATTTCTAGTCAATTAAGCATAAATACTTAAAACACCCTCAATTGCGAGCTGCTACGCAGTGCCTTCGGCATCGCATTTAGCTAAGAAAAAGCGCTTAATAAGTTGTTAAATTTCGAGAACAACATTAGCAGTATGCTGAAAATTAGCGAAAACTATTAAGATCATAGACCGAGTTTAATCTTATGCTAGAGAAAATACTATACGCTGATTCCGGCGCAGGTCAAACCCAAGAAATGCTACAAGCATTGATGGATCTCCCCGCTATCCGGAAAGCGTCGATTACCATTCTCCGGGTTGTTCCCCCTCAGATTACCACCGAAGCTCTGGCCAGTAAATGGGAAGAGGGAACCCAAATGCTGACTAAAATCCTGCAAGAAGTCAAAATTGAACCCAGCAAAGTTTCCACTATTCTGCGCCAAGGAGATCCCAAAGATACCGTCTGTCAAGTTGCCGACGAAATCGGGGCCGATTTGATCCTGATGGGTTCCCGAGGACTAAAGCGACTGGAGGCAATTCTAGAAAATTCCGTCAGTCAATACGTCTTTCAACTGACTAATCACCCGATGTTATTGGTAAAAGACGATATTTACGTCAAAAAAATCAAAAAGGTGATGGTAGCTCTCGATAAGTCTAGTTCGGCTGATTTAGCTCTCGATCTGGCTATTTATCTCCTGCGAGACTATCCTTCAGCAGAGTTAATTTTGGCCCGCGTCAACCCCGACTTAAAACCGGAATTTGCCCCCACTTCCGCCAAAGAAATGGAAGAAAACCCGATTTTAGGGCCAGCAGTAGCAAAAGTGAAACGGATGAATATACCCCATCGCTGCGTGGTGACGGGGGGTAAACCGGGGGAACAACTGTGCAAACTCGTTGATGATTATAATGTGGATCTCTTACTGTTGGGGTCGCCCGATCGCCGTCCTTCTGTGGCTAAGAGTTTACCAGATCTCGATCGCCTTCTCGGTACTTCCCTCTCGGATTATGTGCGGGTTAATGTCAATTGTCCCGTCCTTTTAGCCAGAAAAGAAGGGATTTAGCCCTTATTGGGTGTAGGCAGGTAAGTCTTGACTCATTTGATTTAAGTTGCTGGCAATGGCTTTCATCGTCATAAAAGCCGAGCTAAAGGCGATTAGCTCATTTAAGGGATAACTTCGACTCTCAACCCCCAAGCTCAGTAATTGCTTCTCAAGAGATTCAATTTCTTGGATGAGCAATCCTAACTTTGGTGGGTTGAGAATTACCTGAGCAGCGATCGCAGTTCGTTGTGCTACAGTGATTCCCAAGACCTTTGATAATTTCTCAAAACAATTTTACGGAATGGCAAGTTATGACTGAAGAAACCATATTGAGGTCAGAGAAAGGAATTAACTACACTCGTCTAAGAGACTTACTCAAGGCGTGTAAATGGAGCGAGGCTAACGGAGAAACTATAAATATTTTTATTCGAGTCTGCAAAACTGTTGATATTACTGAAGAAGATATCAGGGTAAGCTCATCTAATTTGGTATAAATTGTACTTGACAAAGATTTCTGAATAGGGTAATCAAATCGCCATAGCACCGTCCCGCACTGCCAGTACCCAGACTTAGCCGCTGCTACCTCTGTATAA
>NZ_JADEXI010000544.1:0-3141 GCF_015207185.1 Microcystis sp. LEGE 08355
CCATCTTCAATAATTTCTACTGGACCACCGCGACGATAGGCAACTACGGGAACACCACAGGCTAATACCATTTTTCTAAAGTAATGGCAGAGATGGTTAATTCCCTCACCCCCAACCCTTCTCCCTTTTTGGGAGAAAGGAGTAGAATGTCTGCCACGAATAAAGAAAAATGGTATAAAGCTTCAATAGCCCCGTTACCAAAAGCCTCAACCCAGCGCGGGGTTATCAACAGGCCAAAACAGTCGCCTAACTCTTTTTGAAGGCTCTCGGTGGGCAAAAAACCGCGATAATCGACTAAATCGAAACTATAGGCATCCTGTAAATTTTGCCAGTAGAGAGGATCGGAAATATGACCGAAAACCCGTAAAGGTACGCCCAACTGTTGACAAGCGGCGATCGCATTTTCTCAAGCTTTTTCTGGGGCAATCCGTCCCACCCAGGCTAGACAGGGGGAAGGAGCGGCCCGAAACTGATACAAAGATACGTCTAAACCATTAGCCAAACAGCGATAGGGGGGAGATATTGAGAAAGTTTCTGCTTGGGCGACGGTGTGAAAAGCGCGTAAATGGGGAAAACTGCGGTAGGTTTTTTGAATAATATGATCTATCGCCAAAGAAACGGAAGCCATGCTGACTAAATGGGCGACGGGAGTGGCAAAAAAAGAAGTGAGATAAAAAGGCAGCCAATCCTAGGCAAAATTAACCATTAAATCGTACTGATGTTGTACTTGTTGAGCGTAGTGCCACATATTGGCCAAAACGGCATTTTCGGGCATGAAAATCGGGGCTTGCCGGCCTTGAATTTGGGCGGAAATCTGGGCATTTCCTGCCATAGTGATTAAGGGAATATCATGCAATTGCGAGGCTTCTGGAGCCACTACCCGCACCGCATACCCTTGCTTATTCAGAGTGCGAGCGAGATTATAAAGAGTTAATTCTACGCCACCGCCGTCCCCCGATCCCAAAAATCCCACGGGGGTGGAGAGAAATAACAGTTTTCCACTCAATTCTGCACCTCAGTGGATGTGGTTTCAGTGAAGGAAGTATCCTGTACGTCATCATCTTCCGGTTCACCAGTGGTTTCCAGGGGAGCAATATCTAAACGGGGCGGTAATTGCAGATTTAACTGTCTGATTGCCCAGCGTGCTGTTTCTTGCACTTCCTCATCGGAATCATCGAGGGCATGACAAATTAATTGACTGATCTGAGACATGATATCGTAGAGTCTGGTTAAATCCCGAATGGCGTTTTTCCGCACTTGGGGATTTTTGTCCTGGAGAGAGATAGCCAAAGCTTGGTTCATCGGTCGCAGGGAGCGGGTACAGATTTGAGCGAGAGCTTCTAGGGTTAAACTGCGTTCGTAGGAATCCCCATCCACCATACTATCGACTAAAGGCTGCATTGCCCTAGAATCGGACATCTGTGCCAGCTTCCAAACCGCCCGTCTGCGGGTGCGGGGATCATCATCACGCAGACTTTCAATCAAACTCAGGATTAAGTCTGCGTTCGGGATGCGGGAGGTAGCTTGTACGGGCAAAGAAGGCTCGAACTCGAAATCGTCTTCCCTATTGCCATTAATGTCACTGCCCGTTTTGGGGTCCGCATCGAAGGAATTACCATTGCCCCTGGAAAAGTTGTCGAGTGGGTTTTTAGGATTGACGTAAGTTGTCTTTTTGGGCCGTTTTGAGGCTTTGCCCTTGGGACGATATTGGAAGAAAAGCGATAGTAAAACTCCCAATAAAGCGATGGATAAGAGAGCCGAGCCAGCAATTAACGGTATTGGTGAAGTCTCGTTTTTGGCGGCTGCGTTGGCGGCCGTGGCGGTTTGACCTAGATACTTCTGGATATTAGCGATCGCATTTTGAGCAAATGTATCGTTCGGACGTTGTGCCAGAGCTTGTTGAAATTTTCCGAGGGCGAGTTGGTAATTTCTTTGGGCTGTAGCTTCGTAACCAGCTTTCATCAACTGATCGTAAGTGGCGACAGTCTGGGGTTGCTCTAACCTAGGGGGAGTTTGAGCGTTAGCCTTGGGTAAAGCCTGAAAATGATGACCCCAACTGCTCACACCGATAGCTAACAAAAATAGGAAATTGGGTTTGATCATAGAATTAATGCAACTGTTTAGGGGGGGGGGAGGGTAAAAGTATGATAGCCTAAAAGCCGTAAATGAAAAGCACTTAACTCCAGAGATAGGTCATAGACCACGATGATTGGGAAAGGCCTCCGGTGAGCGTGGGGCGAATAGTACGGCTCCTAGTAGGGATTATCTGTGAAAAACTGGCTTAATTAAGCTTGCACAGGCGTTTTCCGCCACGTTCGACCTTGAATAGTCGTGTGGAATTGCCAATTAGCTACGGTTTCTGGATAATCGCCCCGATAGTGACCGCCGCGGCTTTCTGCTCGCAATAAGGCACTTTCCAGAATTAAGTCAGCGATATCTAGAAGATTTAATGTCTCGATCGCTATTCTTATTTCTAACTGCACCGAGGGACACAAAAATAATTGTCCTTTGTCGGGGAGAAGATTCTGGAGAAATTGGCCCATCTTTAAGGATTCTAACTGTTGTTTCCACTTTTGCACCCGTAGGATAGCAGTTTCTAACTCATTTTGAAATCGGCAAATTCCCGCATTTTCCCACATTAAAATCGGTAATTCTCTCCGTACTTTTTGCCAGTATTCCTGTTCTTCTTGCCAATTTTCTGCGATTTCTAAGGGTTTTTCTGGTCTTTCCCCCAGCAAGTTTTCTGGCTCTAGACCTATTGCAGCTAAACTTGCCGCAAAGACAATACATTCCAAGAGAGAATTACTGGCTAAACGATTGGCTCCCTGAACACCTGTACTAGCTGTCTCGCCGATCGCATACAAACCGGGTAGAGAAGTGCGGGCGTTTAAATCGGTGGCCACTCCTCCCATCCAATAGTGAGCGGCGGGGGCGACGGGAATCAGATCCTCAAGCACATTAATGCCCCATTTTTGACAGATGCGGATAATATTGGGAAAACGATAACGCAGACGCTCCGGTTCGATTGGTCTTAAATCTAGATATACTTTGGCATGGGCGGGATCGTCGGAGGTTTTCTGCAAATGGCTAAAAATTGCCCGACTCACCACATCCCGGGGAGCCAATTCTCCGGCCGGATGA
>NZ_JADEXI010000545.1:0-3140 GCF_015207185.1 Microcystis sp. LEGE 08355
CCCCACTCCCCATCTCCCAACCCCCAAATTTATGACTTGGAATTTCTCCTCTCCCACGGATTCGGACTTAGGCGATCGCGAAGTACCCTTAGAGAGTCATCATCTCTGGGGTAAACGGATTGCTTTACTGGTGACAGGAGGGATTGCGGCCATGAAAGCGCCGCTAATTGCCCGATCTTTGCGGAAATTCGGGGCTACAGTCGTGGCTTTTGTCTCAGAAGAAGCTTTAAGATACGTCACTAAGGAAGCTTTGGAATGGAGTACGGTTAATCCCGTAGTTAGTCAATTAACGGCAAAAGTAGAACATTTAAGCGATCAATCTCCCTTTGATCTTTATTTAGTCGCCCCCGCTACCTATAACACGATTAATAAGTTTCGTTACGGAATCGCTGACGGAGTGATCACTTCATGCTTGGCCTCGGCCTTGGGACGACAGGAAAAGGGAAAAACTAAAATTCTGCTTGTCCCCACCATGCACGGCAGTTTACATAATGCTATTCTGACCGAATCTTTGCAAACTCTCGATCGCTGGGGAGTCCAGATTATGTCACCCCGGGATGATTACGGTAAGCACAATCTCCCCGGGGAAAAAGAGATTACCGTAGCAGCCTGTGGGATTCTCAGTAATTCTGTACTGAAAAATATGCCGATTTTAGTCACTGGTGGACCCACACCCGTTATTATCGATAATATTCGTCGTTTAACCAATCGTTTTACCGGACAATTAGGAGTCGCTATTGCAGAAGAATTGTACCTGCGCGGGGCAAAGGTGCAGTTAATCCACGGACGCGGCAGCTATACACCCCCCGCTTATTTACCCCACGAAATTATTGAAACTTATGACGAGTATCTAGGGAAGGTTATGGGAGAATTAGAGAGTAAAGATTATAAATTTGGGATTTTTTCGGCAGCAGTGGCAGATTATCGCTTAGAAAGCCCTTTTTACGGCAAAATTTCCAGTGGTGGGCAGTTAAATCTTAATTTTGTGCCGACGGAAAAAGTGATTGACAAGGTGAGAGAAAAATTTCCCGATTTAGAGATGGTGACTTTCAAGTATCAGGAAGGAGTTAGTCAGGAGGAGTTACTGGAAATCGCCCGTAAACGCCTAGAAAAGGGCTATCAGGCTGTTATTGCTAATCGGGGCGAGGAAAAGGGCGATCACGGGGAACAGGTGGCTTATTTGGTCACAAAAGCGGCATTGGGGAAATTTATCGGCAAAAAAGCGATCGCTATTGGCATCGCCGAATATTTAGAACAGCGAGCCAAAAATGTTACAATCAAAAAAATTTAATATTTTTTAATATTAATTTGCAAAAATTTAGGGTGAGACAGTCATGGGTAACATCAACTTCGTCAAAGAGAATAAGATCGTGGTAGCGGCAGATGGGGCGAACTTACGAGAGAAAGCAATCCAGAATGGCGTTGATATCTACACTTTTGGCGGTAAATTGATGAATTGTGGCGGTTACGGTCAGTGTGGTACTTGTATAGTGGCAATTGTCGAGGGTCTGGAAAATCTCTCAGCCAAAACCGACTTTGAGCAGCGCTGTCTGAAGAAAAAACCCGAAAATTATCGTTTAGCCTGTCAAACCATGGTTAATGGTCCGATTAGCGTCCAAACTAAACCAAAATAGCACTTAAGCGTCAGCAACGCACCGGTGGGGAAAGTGCGGGGAGCAGAACCATTGAGGGGTTCAATACCGGCGAAAATTGCTCAACGGATTTAGTATGACTACTCCCTGCTCCCCTCACCGATCGCTCTGCGATCAGTGAGGGGAGCAAATTGCTCATTTTGTCATCTAGATTGCATCCTGATTGGAAACCTCTGGGTAATCTATGAGTAGGGATACTCAAACCTACTCTTCATCGGTGCGTTCCTGAGAGGGATATTTTTTTTTCTCATAAACTTTACATTATTTAATAATTGTTGTAATATTAGTTAAATAAACAAGCTTGTCACTACTCGCCATTTATGCCCATAAAATCTATATATAGCCAAAAAAAGAACTATAGAGGCAATTAAATCCTCAATTGGATTTCTCTCTATCCTTGAGTAACCACTTACTTGTCTCTTTACAAAACGAGAAGAAACCCTGATAGCATCTCCTTAACTGCCCCTGGGGAAGCAATCGGAAAAACGCCATCAATCCCTGAATATCAACCCTCAACCGACGCGCACTCATGAAAACCTCGAAAAACCACACCGATCCAGTTCGCGCCTATCTCAGAGAAATTGGCCGAGTTCCCCTTCTCAGCCATGAAGAAGAAATTCTCTACGCAAAACAGGTACAAAGATTAATTTTTCTGGAAAAAATCAAAGAATCCCTAAGGGCTAAACTCGGCAGCGATCCCAGCGATCGCCAGTGGTCAGAAGCGGCGGAAATTAGTGAAGAACAACTGCGTCGAGAATTAGGGGCAGGGGATTTCGCCAAACGCAAGATGGTAGAAGCGAACCTGCGTCTAGTGGTTTCCGTCGCTAAAAAATACCTAAAACGCAATCTAGATCTATTAGACCTCATCCAAGAGGGAACCATTGGGATGCAAAGAGGTGTGGAAAAATTCGATCCCACCAAAGGCTATCGCTTTTCCACCTATGCCTATTGGTGGATTCGCCAAGCTATCACCCGAGCGATCGCAGAAAAAAGTCGCACCATCCGTCTGCCCATCCACATCACCGAAAAACTGAATAAAATCAAAAAAGCCCAGCGTCAACTAGCTCAAGATAAAGGTCGCGCTGCCACCATTGCCGAATTAGCCGAGGAATTAGACCTAACTCCCAAACAGGTGCGAGACTACTTGGAAAGGTCCCGTCAACCCCTTTCCCTTGACTTAAAGGTGGGGGACAATCAAGACACGGAATTAGGGGAACTCTTGGAAGATACGGGACTTTCCCCGGAAGATTACACTGCCTATTCTTCCCTCCAGGTGGATTTGGAAAAACTGATGGCAGACCTCACTCCTCAACAAAAAGAAGTGATTTGTCTGCGTTTTGGTTTAGATAATGGGCAGCCCCTCACCCTAGCAAAAATTGGCGTTCGACTCAATATCAGTCGTGAACGCGTCCGTCAGATCGAACGAGAAGCGATCGCTAAATTAAGAAAACGCAAGGCCAACATCAGAGAATATCTAGCTAGTTAGGG
>NZ_JADEXI010000546.1:0-3126 GCF_015207185.1 Microcystis sp. LEGE 08355
TGGGGACAATTTGCTTGAATACAGTGGAATGTACGATTAGAGAGGGAAGTTATCGTTTTTCTAAGATAACTCGACCGACCCAACTGCAACAAAAAGCGTTAGATTTATTGGGAGTTTCCCTGATTTGTACCCAGTAACGGGGCGATGGAAATTCTCTTAATCCCTTCTACGGCATAGGTTATGGCTTTTTGTCAACGGGGAAGTCCAGGTATACATACATTATCTGTAGCAGAAAGTGGCAGATTTAAGTAAAGAAAAGTCACAATATGACTAAAAAGAATCAATCAAAAAGATTAACGAATCAATATAAAGAGTCTAAAGGTGTAGTTGGTATATTTGGAGATGAAGTAAAATCACACGACATAACTGTTGGAAAAATTTCACTTTTTGTAATTGAACAGCTTGAAAAGGAGTTTCCTCAATTATCTTTTCAATACAAAAAGAGCATAAAAAAAGAAGAAATAAACGAAGCATTAAAGAAAATTGACCCTGAATTAGGACAAACACTTTTTGTATCAAACTCAAGTATTATACCCGATGGTGGAATAATAGAAGTAAAAGATGATAACGGTAATTGGAGAATCGTTTTAGTTTCGGAAGCTAAACATCAGGGGAAAGACATTGAAAACATCAAAGCAGGAAAACTTGTAGGAGCAAAAAATGATCAAGATTTGATGGCTGCCGGTAATGCGATAGAAAGATCCCATAAAAACATATCTGAAATCGCTAATTTGATGTTATCTGAATCTCATTTTCCCTATGTATTATTTCTGGAAGGCTCAAATTTTTTAACAGAAACTATTTCAATTAAAAGACCCGACGGAAGGTTTGTAACGCTTGAATACAATTCAGGAACGCTAAATATAGCGTTTCTGATTCACAAGAGGTACATTCCATATCCTGAACAGCTTAATCAGCAAAGGTTTAACTGTGCCGCACAGATGCGAGAACCGCTATAGATTAGATAGGTTAACTTCTGCAAATTATGGAATGCCCATTAATCCCAATTTGTGTAAAAATAAGTTTGTCAAGCATAAAGATAAAACAATTATGCTTCAAGCAACTTCTATATACACACAAGGAAATGGCGAAAAATGGGATGTCAAAAAAATGTTTGATATTATGCTTGAAATTTCTAAAACATCTCTTAAAGTATTAGGCAGTGAGATATTTAATCAGATAACCAAAAGTAAATAACTAAAACAAAGATTTATTAAATCAAAATAGGTTGAAAATGGCAAGAAATGCAACAAACGAATTATTACAAAAAGCTAAAAAATCAAAAAGTGATGAGTTTTATACACAGCTTTCAGATATAGAAAGCGAATTACAGCATTATAAAAGTCATTTTGAAAATCAAGTAGTTTATTGCAATTGCGATGACCCCCGAATTAGTAACTTTTTTAATTATTTTACCTCAAATTTCAATGAATTAGGTCTTAAAAAAATAATAACATCTTGTTATAGAGAGCAAGTAAAAAATTTATTTAATACAGAAGAAGATGAAAAAGGTTTTTTCTTTGAATATACAGGTACAGAAGGCGAAAAAAACAAACCAAGTTCAACTGACCTAGTTTACTTTAATGGAGATGGTGATTTTCGTAGTTCGGAAAGCATTGAACTATTAAAGCAGTCCGATATTGTTGTTACCAATCCCCCATTTTCATTATTCAGAGAGTATGTAGCTCAATTGGTTAAATACGATAAAAAGTTTTTGATAATTGGAAATATTAATGCAATAACCTATAAAGAAATTTTCAAACTTATTAAAGAAAACAAGGCGTGGTTAGGAATAAATCTTGGTAGAGGTATTTCAGGTTTTATTGTACCTGAACACTATGAACTATATGGAACAGAAACTCGAATAGATAACTCTGGTAATAGAATAATCTCACCGAACAATTGTTTATGGCTTACTAATTTAGATAATTTTAAGCGGCACGAAGATATAGAACTCACAAAAAGATATTTTGGCAACGAAGTTCAATATCCAAAATATGACAATTATGATGGAATTAATGTTAATAAAACACAAGATATACCAATAGACTATAAGGGATATATGGGGGTGCCAATAACATTTTTACATAAATTTAATCCCGACCAATTTGAAATAATTAAGTTCAGGAAAGGGAATGATGATAAAGATTTATCAGTAAATGGGAAATGTCCGTATTTTAGAATACTAATCAAGAATAAACGAATACAAACTGAATATATTGATTTAACTGACAAAGAAAGATAATGTATAACAAATCGTTGTACCTGACATTTTTCCGCTACGATCCAAAATATAGGTGAACTCGATCGTTATGCTCCAAAGCTAGTGCGATGTCGAAGGCACTGGGTAGCACCCCTAGATGTCGTTAGGCATTCAATCTACTTACAGATCAGAGGCAGGCATTGACAATTAATGTAGGATTAGTTAGTATGATGATCTAATGCTACCAGGCTGTCGTAAACAGTTGATGGCAATGAGTAAGAAAGTTAGCATAACCTTAGACGACGAAGTTTTGGAATTTGTAGATCGACTAGCAAGCAATCGTAGCAGCTTTATAAATGATGTTCTCTGGCAAGAGAAGAGAAGGGTTTTTATGAAAGAGCTAGAAGAAGCTTATAAAGATCAGGCCAATGATCCAGAGATGCAAGCAGAAATCTCTGTTTGGGATATTGCAGTGGGCGACGGTCTAAATGCCTAATGGAAGACTAACCTATAAGCGAGGAGAGATCTGGTGGATCGATCTGAAACCCGTTGTTGGTCATGAAACCGATAAAGAACATCCTTGCCTGATTTTACAAAACGATATTGGCAATCAAAATGGAACAACGACAGTAGTTGCTCCATTAGACCTCCTGCAAAAGTAAGTTATCGAGGCGCTATCGGGTCAAAATATCTAAAAGCTCCGATAAATTGGACATAATCTCAGGTTTTATGGATAGGATAGTTGTCTATTGTCTTTTTTCTCCTCCTGTCTCCTGTCTCGGAGTCTCCTGTCTCCTTATACCATTTTTCTTTATTCTTGGCAGGTATCTTACCCCCCCTTGCCCCCCCGACATCGGGGGGGTGGGGGGTTAGGGGTGAGGGCGATTAACCATCTCTGCCATTACTTTAGAAAAATGGTATTA
>NZ_JADEXI010000547.1:0-3119 GCF_015207185.1 Microcystis sp. LEGE 08355
CAGAAAATAGGAATGGACAGAATTTTAATGGAGTCATGTTTTCCAGTAAATGGTTAGCTGATGACATGAATTGTAACGCTCAAGAAACAGCAACATTAAGAAGTTTAGTTGAAGAAGCGCATAAAAAAGCAAAATTTGGCGAAGGAAGTCCAGCCGATTGGTGGGTAATTGTCCTCGGTGATGGGGATGGGATGGGGAAATATGTCTCTGGGTCAAAATTAAAGAAATACAAAGAGTATTTAATCACAGATGCGATCGCAGAAAATGTCAAAAATCATCAAGATTATCCAGATTTACTAGCAACTCAAAAACGCATGGGACCTGCAACCCATGTCGGGTTAAATCGCGCCTTATTAGACTTTTCTAATCGCTTAGTACCCTACCTTACGGAAGAACGTTATTGTGGTAAAGTCGTCTATAGTGGCGGTGATGATGTGATGGCAGTGCTACCTCTAGCAGATTTACTGGGGTATTTGCGATCGCTTCGTGCTGCTTGGTGTGCTGACCCAGATCCAGAAAGAGAATTCAGCACAGAGGGGGGTTACTGGACTCCTAAACAAACTCTGCAAGGATTACAACAACGTCCCTATTTTACGATGGGAGATGGGGCAACCATGAGTCTAGGCATTGTTATCGCTCATAAAAGTGTACCTCTTCCTACCGTATTAGAAAGCCTGTGGACGGCTGAAAAAGACCGTGCTAAAAAGTTATATGGAAAAGATGGACTCTGTTTTCGGGTGATTTATGGTTCGGGTAACACTTTAGAAGCCTTGATGAAAGGGGAGTTATTAGACTTATGGTGGAATTTTATGCAGTATGATCAGCAGGATTTAAGTGCGTTGTTCTATCGATTAGCCGAAGAATTACCACGTCATGCTTGTGTTACTGAAAGCGATCGCTTATTGAGAAAAGCCGCACAAGTGATCATCAACCGTCGAGATCAAACACTAGAGTCTCATATTCAAGAAAACTTGCTAAATTGGTTGGATCAGTGGAAAAACTGGGCTTATAGAACCTATAATCAAGTAAATAAAAATAAAACTGAAAAAGAAGTACCTTTAGGCACGACAGAAAAGGATTTAGCTAATCTTTTGCGGTTTAGTGCTTTCTGGAATGACAAAAGGATGCAACAAATGAAATGGGGAGAAACGGAGTAATAAACTATGGATGAACAGCAAATGTATTGGTATGCGATCACTCCTTTAGATGTATTGTTATTTCGGGAAGCTAAACCTTTTAGTCCAGGGGAGAGTGCTTGGGCAAAAGGACTATTTCCCCCGTTTCCCAGTACAGTTTTTCAAGCATTGCGCTCGACTTTATCCAAAGATGTCAAAGATTTAGATTTTATGGGGCCATTTCTCTTAAGTCCCCAAGATAGATTATGTTTTTCCACTCCTAAAGATTTAGTTGCAGTCAAATGGGGTCTAAAGACTCAGAAAATAGATGAGGAAACGGAAGAAGAGGAACCAAAAGAAGATAATTTAGACGATACAGCTTCGGATTGGCATCGAACTTTACGTCTTCAACCTGTTGATCGAACCGATGAAGCTTGGGAACATTTGTTGTTCGACGAAGCGGGATTAGCTCCAATGGTAGCTCCTTTTAGAGAGCTAGTTGAAGAAGAGAACAGAAGAGAATTTTTCTGTCGTCCTTATCCTTGGATTACAGCAGAAGCTTTAAGCGAATATCTACAAGGAAAAGAACTTACAGACCCTACACAATTTCAGGAAGATCCTTGGAATGTGCAGATCATGCCTCATATTCAAATGCAAGCGGATAAGCGACAAGTAAAAGATGAAGATGGCTATTTTACTGAAGTAGCGATTCGTCTTAAACCAGGTTGGCGATTAGTAGCGGGAATTAGTATAAAGTTAGGGGAAACAGTAGTCCGGTTGGGAGGAGAAGGACATCGGGCGATTGTCATCCCATTTACTTTGTCCGATGCTGATCAAACACTGCTTAATCCTAAGACCAATACAACAGGTGATTTTGCTTATTTACTCACCCCCGGACTAGCGGTTAAGGAGGAAGCCGTTTATGGGGTTTATCCCTGTGATTGGCAACCCATCTTAGCAGGATGTGTTAGCGATCGTCCTTTATTGTGGGGTGGTGTTTCTCAAATTAGGCGCAAGTTAGTTATTTCCTTTGGTAAAGAGAATCAGGAGCGCACGGCTTCGCAGATTTCTTCCACATCCCCTAACTCAGAAACAAAAGGAGATGAGGAATTTGCTTTATTGCCACAACGAGCCTTTGTTCCACCTGGGACTGTCTATATTTTTAACCAGATTCCATCTGAAACTGAGGCACTCTTACCTAAACCTGAATCGACGGGGAATTGGTTAACCAGTTTTCAAAAACTCAACTATGGTAAATTATTATGGGGTAATACACCATTATGAATACTTATTTAACATATCTATATCTGCTGACCCCTTTACACACGGGCGGAAGTGCTGATGAGGGCAATTTAATGGGAATCGCCCGCGAAGTCCATACCGAGTTTCCCTATCTTCCTGCCTCGTCCTTGAGAGGTAAAATTCGCTCTGCCTTAGAACCGAGCAATCCTCAAAGTGAAGAAGAAAAAGCATTAGCAAAAGAAGTCTCTCAGTTTTTCGGTCAAAAAATCAAAGATGGACAACAACCCACAGAAGGAGAAGTTTGGTTTGCTGAGGCAACTCTCCTGTTTTTTCCGATCGCATCCTTAAGTCATCACTTAGTCTGGATTACCTGTCCTCTCTGGCTAGAACGTTGGAATCGTTGGTTACAAAAATCCCCTTTAACTCAATTAATTCAAAACTGTCGAGAGCAAATTACAGAAGCAAGACCAGCTTTAGTTAGCTTTACACCCGAACCCCTTTACTTGCAAACTGCAATTCTGCAACAAAATGCCCTAGGGCAACTAAATACTAATGATTCTAATAGCCTCTCACAATCTCTTCAAAATCTTACTAATGCTAATGGGATGATTAATCAGCTTCTGAAAAAGCTAGTCATTGTGGATGATGAAGACTGTATTGCTTTGGTAGAAACGGGATTGCAGCGAGAAGTGCGCGTTGCTCTTAATGAAGGCGAAAAAACTGTTAAAGGTGGTTCTTTTCGCTCGGAAGAAGCCATTCCCC
>NZ_JADEXI010000548.1:0-3118 GCF_015207185.1 Microcystis sp. LEGE 08355
CATCGAGATGGGCCTGCACGTCTTTTTTGGCTGTTACTATAATCTTTTTGAGTTAATGAAAAAAGTGGGCGCTTTTCAATCCCTACTGCTCAAAGAACACACCCACACTTTTATCAACGAAGGAGGAAAAATCGGCGAATTAGACTTTCGTTTCGCCGCGGGTGCGCCTTTTAACGGTTTAAAAGCCTTTTTTACCTCCTCCCAACTCTCGGCAGCCGATAAAATCTTTAATTCTCTGGCCTTAGGTACCAGTCCCATCGTCCGCGGTCTGATAGACTTTCAAGGAGCGATGAAAACGATTCGGGATCTGGACTCGATTAGCTTTGCTGATTGGTTTCGTAGCCATGGCGGTAATGAAGGCAGTTTAAAAAAAATGTGGAATCCGATCGCCTATGCCTTAGGATTTATCGATACGGAAAATATCTCGGCCCGTTGTATGCTGACGATTTTCCAATTTTTCGCCGCTAAAACCGAAGCTTCCGTCCTGCGGATGTTGGAAGGTTCCCCCCACGAATACCTGCATAAACCGATTATTAACTATCTGGAAGCCCGGGGTGCCAAAATCTCCACCCGTCGTCAAGTGCGGGAAATTCTCTATTCTGGAGAGGGCGAAAATCTGCAAGTTAATGGCATGATCGTCGCTAACGGAGAAACCACAGAAACTATCACCGCAGATGCCTACGTTTGCGCTGGTGATGTCCCCGGTATTCAGCGTCTTATTCCCCAAGATTGGCGAAAAATGCCGATTTTTGACAATATTTTCCGACTAGAAGCCGTCCCCGTCGCTACGGTACAATTGCGTTTTGACGGTTGGGTGACGGAGTTAAATGATGCCGAAAAACGCCGACAACTGCAAAAAGCGGTGGGAATTGACAATCTTTTGTACACCCACCAAGCGGATTTTTCCTGTTTTGCAGATCTTGCTCTCACCAGTCCTAGGGATTATTATCGCCCCGGAGAAGGTTCTTTATTACAGTTGGTTTTAACCCCCGGGGATCCTTTTATTAAAGCTAAAAATGAAGATATTGCCCAGCACGTTTTAGCGCAGGTCCATAAGTTATTTCCCTCCTCGCGGGAGTTAAAGATGACTTGGTTTAGTGTGGTGAAATTGGCCCAGAGTCTTTATCGGGAAGCACCGGGGATGGATGTCTATCGTCCCTCGCAAGCGACTCCTATCCCTAACTTTTTCCTTGCTGGTAGTTATACTCAACAGGATTACATTGATAGCATGGAAGGAGCCACTTTATCCGGTAAACAGGCAGCCAAAGCGATCCTACAACAGGCCGAGCGCCGGAAATCTTTAGCCACGGTTTGAGCAAACAGCCGGCAATCTCGTCCCTTAAGAAGGGATTGCCTCTAGATTTGTTTTCAGTGGCAAAAGATAACCGCTATAGCTAACTTGGCAAGTCAGCCCTCAGGCCAAGCTATACAAAAAAGACCGATCAAGCTAGACTCGTAAAAAGATCACTCCATCTAGAAGGCTTACCCTAGACTGGAAAGAACGTCGGAAAAATCTCGTCAGAAATAGGAGTCAATCGAGTTTATGCCAGAGCTTGCTGTACCATTAGAGCTTGATTTCACCAGCGAAACCTATAAATCAGCCTATAGTCGCATTAATGCCATCGTTATTGAAGGCGAATACGAGGCCAATAGCAATTATATTCAATTAGCAGACATCCTCACCGATAACAAAGAAGAGTTACACCGTCTGGCAAAAATGGAAAACCGTCACATGAAAGGTTTTCAAGCTTGCGGCCGAAATTTGCAAATCACTCCTGATATGGATTATGCCAAAGAATTCTTTTCCTCTCTGCACAATAACTTCCAAATTGCCTACGCAGAAGGTAAAGTTGTCACCTGTTTATTAATCCAATCTTTGATTATCGAAGCTTTCGCGATCGCTGCCTATAATATTTATATTCCTGTTGCTGATCCTTTTGCCCGTAAAATTACTGAAGGCGTAGTTAAAGACGAATATTTACACCTCAATTTTGGCGAAGAATGGCTAAAAGCGAACTTTGAAACCGCTAAAGAGGAATTAGAAGCGGCAAATCGCGCTAATCTACCCATTGTCTGGAAAATGCTCAATCAAGTCGAGGATGATGCTCGCGTTCTCGCTATGGAAAAAGAGGCCCTCGTGGAAGACTTTATGATTAGCTACGGGGAAGCTTTAAGCAATATCGGTTTCAGCACCCGTGATATCATGCGGATGTCTGCCTACGGATTAACTGCTGTCTAACGCTTGAGCATCGAGATTTCTTTTTTTACCCTGCTGCCGCTCCACACAGAGCGGCGCTTTTGTGTAATATATTTAAGAGTCTTAACGATTTCTTAGCAATATCCTCATTTTTATCTAGTGCCATCTAGTCTAACGAAAGAACAATCAATGTTTGGTCTTATAGGTCATCTTACCAGTTTAGAACACGCCCAATCGGTCGCCGACGATCTAGGTTATCCTGAATATGCTAACCAGGGATTAGATTTTTGGTGCGCTGCCCCCCCGCAAATTGTCGATGATTTTCATGTCACCAGCATCACGGGACAAACCATCACGGGTAAATACATCGAATCCTGTTTTTTACCGGAGATGTTGTCGAATCGTTGGGTAAAGTCTGCTATTCGTAAGGTGCTCAATGCCATGGCACTCGCTCAAAAAAGTGATATCAATATCACCGCACTCGGCGGTTTTTCTTCAATTATTTTCGAGGAGTTTAATCTCAAAGATAATCGACAGGTGCGGAATATCGAGCTAGATTTTGGCCGTTTCACCACCGGTAACACCCACACCGCTTACGTCATCTGCACTCAAGTAGAAACCCTCGCTGAAAAAATGGGCATCGATTTAGCTCAATCTACCGTCGTGGTTTGCGGGGCAACTGGAGATATCGGCAGCGCCGTTTGTCGTTGGTTAAATGAAAAAACCGATACAAAAGAACTAATATGTGTGGCACGCAATCAAGAGCGTTTACAATCTCTGCAAGAGGAGTTAGGACGCGGTAAAATTCTCCCCCTAGAGGAGGCTTTACCCCTGGCTGATATCATTGTTTGGGTGGCTAGTATGCCTAAAGGGGTGGAAATTGATCCAGATAAACTCAAGCGCCCCTGCATTATTATTGAT
>NZ_JADEXI010000549.1:0-3113 GCF_015207185.1 Microcystis sp. LEGE 08355
AGTCTAAAAGTCTTACCCAACAAGGTTTTTAGATTTATTCAGCCAACCCTATTTAGACCATGTAGCTGAATACTGGAGCGATGCTTGTGCCAATTTACCCAGTCATCAGCACTTTGTTGCGTGGATTCCGGCAACTTTGATTCCTTTTTGCCTCTATCTCAAACATTGCTGCTGATGCGTTTCAAATTTGAATTGGCGTACCAAGATTGGCCATCTCAAAACTTTGAAAACCGCGAAAGCCTTCAATTTTTTTTAGGGATTGTAACATGAGTGATTACCCCAGATTTTAGTTATTAAATCTAGTTTATCTCAACCCCAGAAAACACCTCAATTAACGACAGAGCATCACGATGGCGATACCGATACCCAAACTTAAACCGACCAGCACTTGAAAAGGAGTATGACCAATTAATTCCTTTAAACGTTCCTCGTTAAATTCCTTGCCCCCCTGGAACATTTCATCGATAATTTGATTGAGAATCCGGGCCTGTTTTCCTGCTGCCTGACGCACCCCGGCCGCATCATACATAACAATAATCGCAAAAAGCGCAGCGATGGCAAATTCGGGACTAGACCAACCCATCTGTAATCCTACCCCAGTAGCCAAAGCCCCCACCAGCGCCGAGTGAGCGCTAGGCATTCCCCCCGACGAGACTAGATAGCGCAGACTCACCTTACCATCACGGATTAACTCAATCAGCGCTTTTAGTCCCTGGGCAGTGAAACAAGCTAAAAGAGAGATTAGCAGTATTTGATTGTGTAACACCTGCTGGAAGTCCTGCATAATCTCATTCGTTTAATTTAATTTTTACGATTAACAATATACTCGGCGATGGCCCGTAAAGGTTCAGCGGCCTCATCGTAGCCACTCAATTCATTGATGGCACTATCTATTAACTGTTGAGCTTGCTGGCGGGACCCCTCTATCCCCCAGAGACTGGGATAGGTGGCTTTTTGTGCCTGTAGGTCTTTACCGGCGGTTTTACCCAATTCCTCCTTTGTCGCCGTGATATCGAGAACATCATCGATAATTTGGAAAGCCAAGCCAATATTTTGGGCATAACGGGCTAATTTAGCTATATCTTCCCCTTTTGCCCCCGCTAAAACTGCCCCCGACACCACAGAAGTCTCCAACAGGGCCCCGGTTTTCTGAGTATGGATAAAACCGAGAGTTTCTGCCGAAATATCCGGTTTTCCTTCGGATTCCAAGTCTAAAACCTGACCTCCCACTAAACCCGCTGCCCCGACCGTGCGACCTAAACGGGCAATTACCTCTAAAATCTGTAGGGGAGGTACATTAAGAGTCTGGGTAGCCACATACTCGAAAGCATAGGCCAGGAGACCATCCCCAGCTAAAATAGCGATATCTTCGCCAAAAACCTTATGATTGGTTAATTTCCCGCGTCGGTAATCATCGTTATCCATGGCGGGTAAATCGTCATGAATTAATGACATAGTGTGAATCATTTCTAGGGCGCAAGCGGTGGGTAAAGCCATCTCTAGGGAACCCCCCATCAATTCACAGGTAGCCAGACATAAAATCGGCCGCAGACGTTTGCCACCGGCGAGGAGAGAATAGCGCATCGCCTCGTAGATTTTGGCGGGATTGCCGATAACTAAAGAGCTATCCAAAGCTGACTCGACCATTAACCGCTTTTCCTCCAGATAGGAAGCCAGAGAAAAGCTCTCGTTTTTCCTCACTTCTACTCCTCGTTCGCCCCTAGTAACCATGTCTTTTTGTCTTGAACCGACTGCTTTTAAAACTATATCAGGAAACTCCCCCTCGATCGGAATTAAACTGACTGCTCCCTTGTCCCCTAAGCTGTTGACTGTCTAAATTACGCCTTCAGACTGCATGGGAGTGCCAGAATTGACATTCTGAACTTTTGTACTACATTTTCCCAGACGGAGAGGGTCTAATTTTCTTTTCTGATGCCTATTTTCTCTTTTAACCTGAAAAAATACCTCCCTCAGCAGCCCAGTGCAAGGATTAGCGAAAAACGGGCGATATAATTGAATTTCGCCGCAGTTATCATCAGAGATGCTAAAGTTTTGATGATTCGGTCAAACTTCCGTTTTCTTAGCTTGCAGTTTAGAAATTTCTCGATTAGTCTAGAATTAGGATTCTCCTAGGAATATATTGTATGCTGCCAGGGCAAATTTTAGGCGATCGATACCAAATTCAAAGTCAGTTAGGTAAACAAACTGGAAGACGCACTTTTCTCGCCCAAGATCTAAAAACGGGCGCTACTGTCGTCGTCAAATTATTAATCTTCAGTCCCGATTTTGAATGGACAGATTTAAAACTCTTTCAACGGGAAGCTGAAACTCTTAAACATCTAGATTGTCGCTCGATTCCTGAATATATCGACTATTTTGAAGTTCGCACCGATACCTATCAAGGTTTTGCCCTTGTTCAGAGTTATATCGAGGCTAAATCTCTCAAGGAACAGATAGAAAATGGCCGCAAATTTAGTGAAGCCGACCTGCAAGAATTAGCTAAATCTATCCTAGGTATTTTAATTTATCTCCATGGACTTAACCCGCCAATTATCCACCGAGATTTGAAACCTAGTAATATCTTATTAAAAGATCGAACTGGTCATAGTATCGGCAATGTTTATTTAATTGATTTTGGTTCTGTCCAGACTGTTGCCAAACAGGAACAGGCCACTTTAACTATCGTCGGAACCTACGGTTATATGCCCCCCGAACAATTCGGTGGTCGCACCGTTGCCGCTTCTGATTTATACAGTTTAGGAGCGACTTTAATCTATCTAGCTACAGGCATTCATCCCGCCGATTTACCCCAAAAAGATGGCAAAATTCAATTAAATAATTTAGCCAATTTAAGCCCTGCTTTTGTTCATTGGTTAGGGCAGTTAATCGAACCTAGTCTCGAAAAAAGGTTTGTTTCAGCACAGGCGGCAAATCAAGCTTTAAATACTCTCCACGAAATGCAATTAACTTACTCTAACCTTGAAAAACCCGCCAAGAGTCGGGTACAATTGCAAAAAAACGAGGAGAAAATTAAAATATTTTTACCCCCCGAAGGTTTTACCCGTAAATTAATTTATCTTGGAACCTTTGCCATCGCTTGGAACGCTTTTTTA
>NZ_JADEXI010000550.1:0-3109 GCF_015207185.1 Microcystis sp. LEGE 08355
GAACTTAGGAAAAGTCAACAATCAAAAATTTGTGACCATCCCTCATGCTCGATTAATTGAGATGATTAGTTATAAATGTCAATTAGAAGGAATCTCTGTGATTCTTCAAGAAGAATCCTATACCTCAACTTCTAATTTTTTGAATGACGATCCTCTCCCCGTTTATGGACAGATAACTGAAAAACCCGTTTTTTCAGGAAAAAGAATTTCGCGAGGGTTATATCGTACAGATAAGGGGATTCTGGTTCAATCTGATGTCATAGGTTCCTATAATATTTTACGAAAAGCATTCCCAAATGCGTTTAACCGCTATGGGATAGAGAGGTGCGTAGTTCACCCAAGGAGAATCAATCTCTCGAAGTAAAAGTGAAGGGAATTTCTGAAGTGGAATTCAGTCTGTCTATATTTGACTATACTTTTACTAACTACATGGAGACTTAACTTTTCCATTGGATCGAATTTTTGAAGATTCTTTCGATGTTCGCGGTTTCTCATCTGGGCAAAAGCGAGAAAACAGCGATCGCATTTGGCGCAGCTTTGCCGTGGCAATTGTCCGTGACGCAATATCTGTAATAATCTAATACAGCCCTTGTAAACCTTCTTTAAGCTCTGGGTTTTCGTCTTGATCGAGATGCACAAAATCGCCCTTAGATGAGAATTAGTTTACAAAAATTTACATTTGGAGATAAGGAGCAATGAGTCAAGTTTCCGGTACAGATGTTCCCGATTTGGGTCGTCGTCAATTTATGAACCTGTTGACCTTTGGTACAATTACCGGAGTAGCAGCGGGCGCTTTGTATCCGATTGTTAAGTATTTTATTCCCCCCTCGGCCGGTGGTACGGGTGGCGGTGTCACCGCTAAAGATGCCCTAGGTAATGATGTGATTGTCAGTCAATTTCTGGGAAGCCATAACGCCGGCGATCGCACCTTAGCTCAAGGTTTAAAAGGCGACCCCACCTATTTAGTCGTCCAAGAGGACAAAACCCTTGCCAACTATGGAATTAACGCCGTCTGCACCCACTTAGGTTGTGTGGTGCCTTGGAATGCCAGTGAAGAAAAATTCATGTGTCCTTGCCACGGTTCCCAGTACAATGCCGAAGGAAAAGTAGTTCGCGGTCCAGCGCCTCTATCCTTAGCCCTCGCCCATGCCAACGTCACCGATAATGATAAAGTCGTCTTCTCCACTTGGACGGAAACCGACTTCCGCACCGGTGAAGAACCCTGGTGGTCCTAGATTATTCAATGTGACGAGATTTGGAATTATTCAACCGATAGAGATGAGAACATTCAA
The DNA here is from genome assembly GCF_015207185.1 of Microcystis sp. LEGE 08355. NCBI lineage: Bacteria > Bacillati > Cyanobacteriota > Cyanophyceae > Chroococcales > Microcystaceae > Microcystis > Microcystis sp. LEGE 08355. Next base: position 1,293 of record NZ_JADEXI010000550.1, read on the forward strand.
CTTTTTAAGCTTCCCGCAAGTCCACAGACAGGCCCTAGTGAAAGCTGTCCTCGTGGCGATCGCTACCGTTTCCCTGCTCCTAACCAGCGATGTCATTAATCCCCAATCTGCCCAAGCATATCCTTTTTGGGCGCAACAAACCGCACCGGAAACCCCCAGAGAAGCAACAGGTCGGATTGTCTGCGCGAACTGCCATTTAGCCCAAAAACCCGCCGAAATTGAAATCCCTCACTCGGTATTACCCGATAGCGTCTTTGAAGCAGTAGTAAAAATCCCCTACGATCCCGCCAGTCAACAGGTGTTAGGAGACGGATCCAAGGGGGGTTTAAACGTCGGTGCAGTCTTAATGCTACCGGATGGTTTTAAAATCGCGCCCCCCGATCGCATTCCCGAAGAAATGCAGGAAAAACTCGGTGGAGTCTATTTCCAATCCTACAAAGAAGGTCAAGATAACGTGGTTATCGTCGGCCCCCTACCCGGGGATCAATACAAAGAAATCGTTTTCCCCGTCCTGGCCCCCGATCCTAGCCAAAATAAGGGTATTCACTTCGGTAAATATGCTGTGCATTTAGGGGCCAATCGCGGTCGTGGTCAAGTGTACCCCACCGGTGAACCTAGCAATAATAACGCCTTCAAAGCGGGTGCTGCCGGTACAATTAGCCAGATCAGCAAAACCGAAGCCGGTGGTTATGAAGTGACCATCGCTTCCCAAGCTGGCCCCGTGGTGGAAAATATTCCCCCAGGACCTGAGTTAATCGTCTCGGAAGGTCAAGCGATCGAAGTGGGACAATTTTTAACCAGTAACCCCAATGTCGGCGGTTTTGGTCAAAAAGAGACGGAAGTTGTCCTACAAAATCCCGGCCGGATCAAAGGATTGGTTTTATTCCTCGGTGGTATTATGCTATGCCAAATCCTCTTAGTTATTAAGAAAAAACAAGTGGAAACAGTACAAGCGGCCGAAATGAATTTCTAATCGCAATATTTCGGTTATTTTTGCTAGAAAGCGGGTTATTTGCCCGCTTTTTAGCTTTGGGTCAGGAAAACGCTCACTGCCGTCTGATACAATCGGTTCAACTTAACCGATAAGTGTCAATTTTTTATGAATCAGTCGCTTGTTCCAGTCATTCTCGCCGGGGGTAAAGGGGAACGTTTTTGGCCTCTCAGTCGTCTAGCGCGTCCGAAACAGTTTCTCTGTCTTGATGGTAGTGGTCGCAGTCTTTTACAAGCAACGGCCGATCGTCTATTATCTTTAGGGGCAGGTTGGGAAAATCTCTGGGTAATTACCGCTAGTGCGATCGCTGATGGAGTCCGCGAACAACTGCCCGATTTACCGGAGAGTAACCTATTAGTGGAACCAGTGGGCAAGGATACGGCCCCGGCTGTGACTTGGGCCACCTTAGAAGTGATAAAACGTTATGGTCAGGAAGTGGCGATCGGTTTTTTTCCTGCCGATCATTATATTGGTGATCAAGAGGCTTATATTAACACTTTAAAAGCGGCCGTAGAAGTGGCCGTCAGCCAAAAAGCGATCGTTACTTTAGGGATTAAACCCGATTATCCCTCCACCGGTTACGGTTATATCGAACAGGGAGAAAATCAGGGCGAATTTAATGGTTTACCCGTCTATAAAGTGAGTCGTTTTACGGAAAAACCCGATCGCACCACGGCCGAAAAATTCCTAGAAACGGGACTTTTTAGCTGGAATAGCGGAATGTTTATCTTTCAGGGACAAGTGGTTTTAGAGGAGCTAAAAACCCATGCTAATAATATTTTACAACCTCTGAGCGATCGGGGCATCGCTGCCTATGAGGATTTAG
>NZ_JADEXI010000551.1:0-3107 GCF_015207185.1 Microcystis sp. LEGE 08355
TTGTTAGGGTTAGGAGTCGGTCGTCAGGAGAATTAAGAATGAATAATAATCAATGTCAGGGGTTTGCTTACTGGCCTTCTCTACTCGCACTTAGAAGTTAATTGAATGGAAAGAGCTTCTACGGTACAGTGAAAGTTAACGTTGCTGTTGGAAAAAACCTAATCCCATGAATCGTCGTGAATTTGTTGCCCTCGTTGGTGTTGGCGGAGCCATGGCCTGCGCCCCAGAAATCCTAGGGACGGCTACCGACCAAGAGATGACCCCGGCCCAAGCGGCGGATGGCTTTGTGAAAGTGACGGGCATTACCCCCAAAGAATTGGAAGCCAAAGGCAGTTTTCTGGATAAAAAATCCCCGGTCGGCTCCTTGCTCCTGATCTGGGAGAAAAAGACGAAAAAGATCAGTGCAGTAAACCCGACTTGTACCCATGAAGGCTGCACGGTGAAATGGAATACTGGCGCACAGATTTTAGCTTGTCCCTGCCATCCGGGGAAATTTACCGCCACTGGGGTCGTCACGAATAAACCCCCAAAAGGCAATCTAACCACCTATCAAGTCAAGGTCGAAAAAGACGTTATTTTCGTGAAAAAAGCTTAACGGGGTTGACGGAATACTGGATTAGGCATAATTGAGGAAAAACTCGCACAATTTCGGTTTCAGACCTCTGCGGCTTTTTCTGGCTCAATCTCGGTCTCCAATTCTTGACTTAATTCTTCTAGAGAAGTGGTAGCAGCTGTCTGAGATAATCTTTCGAGTTTCCCAGTTCTACTTGTTCTAAAACCTGAAGAAAATGTTCTTGTGCTTGGGTATAGCTAGTATAGGTGGTGGGGATGGGCAGCATAGCCATTAATCAACTCCGCAGTCAAAAAATTAATCAATGGATGGATTTGAGGTTTTTAGCCAAAACTCGGCTTCTGACGGGGCTAAACTATAGGCTTCTAACTCTACCGGTTGACCTTGGCTATTGCGACCGATGAGCAGAAAATCGCGATAATTGGTGACTAATACTTGACCGTATTTTTGCCAGTATTTTTGTACTTGCTCGCTGGCGGCGATTTTTTTGATATCTTCTTTGGTTCCCTTAATCTCGATCGCACCTCTTTCGGGAAAAATCGCCGTAAAAGGTTCTAATTCTTGATTTTTGGGGAATTGATCGACGTTAAAAAGTCCCCCGTCCGGCAATCCCGCACCCTGATTTCTGAGGTTGATAATGCAGCGCACTCGCGGTTTTAGGGTTTTACCGATTTCGTTGAGGAGAGTTTCAAGAGTGCCGTAGTAGGAGGTTTCTTTTACGGCTGCTTGGGAGGAGTGGATTTCTTGCAGGTTGCGAAAATAATTGACTAGGGGATTCATTAGGAGTGTTGTAAAAATCAAAAATTGTTGTTAGGGTTAGGCTTCGGCCGTCAGGATAATTAGGAATGAATAATAATTAACTAAGTAGTCTATTTAGATATTTTATGCTATTTAATCCTTATTTGTGCCGTTTTTGAACCCTCAAAGGCTCTTGTATGAGTGCATGGGTGTCTGTGCTAACCAAGAAGTTAATTTTGTCCTACTACTGCTTGTTCTAAGGCTCTGCCTTGGAACATAATATATAAGTGGGGTTTCCCCATCACTATAAGCTGTTTTATTTGAGCTTGATAGCCCACCTCAACCTGATTGAGGTACAATTAATAGATTTCTGGCAAAAGTCCTAAATCCCTCAATCCAAAATCCAAAATTAGAAATCTTCAATTTCTCTGATTTATGCAAGAGGTATAATGTGAAATATCAAATTCAATTCAAGCCTAAAGCTATCAAAGACTTAGAAAAACTTTCTTCTCAAGATCGGACTAGGATTATGGCTAAAATTGAAGCAATGAAGGATAATTTACAAGGAGATGTCAAGCAATTAAAGAATTTTACGCCTAATTATCGCTTAAGGGTGGGTAACTATCGAATTCTATTTGAGGTTGAAGAAATCACTTTAGTGATTTATCGTGTTAAACATCGACAAAATATCTACAATTAAATTAAGGAGAAAACAATGATTGAATTACATCCTGAATTCTTAATCAAAAATGGCAAAAAAGAATTTGCTGTTTTAACTTATGAGGAGTTTATGAAAATTAAAGAAATCTTAGAAGACTTAGAGGATTTGGAAGATTTAATACAGGCAAAAGAAGAAGAAAAAGATAGTCAAACTTATTCTCTAGATGAGGTTAAGAAGATGCTAAATATTGATTGATTGCTTGTATCTTGCTTTAATTCTACTATTTCGCAGATGGGAAAAAATAGAGTTCCCCTTGTATCTCTAAATCTGGCTCGTTTTCCTACTTTTCGACAGTTTTCGTCTATTTCACAAGAATATACACAGTCATAACCAACGCTCTCGAAAGCTAATCTAAATCCTCCAATACCAGCAAAAAGATCGATAAATCTGAGTTTTTCGTTTGTCATTGCCAAATTATGACACCAAAGATAGCCAAAGTAAATATATCCTAATTTTACCAAATGTTCCGACTTATGCAGCGATAAAAACTGTAGTCTAAATAATTAAGGTTAATATGTCCCCATATAATCAATTTGGAGATACTAGATTAGGCATAATTCAGGACAAACTCGCACAATTTCGGTTTCAGACTTCTGTGGCTTTTTCTTGCTCAATCTCGGTCTCCAATTCTTGACGTAATTCTTCTAGAGAAGTGGTGGCAGCTGTCTGAGATAATCTTTCTTGTGACCAATTTAAGGACTGAAAAAGTCGTTGAGCGTTAGCTGGAGAGCGCAAAAGATAAACTTCTTCTAATAAAGCGGATAATTCGTCAGCAGCAATCAAGGCCACATCATCGAAAATTTGGGTCTGAAACCCCGTCGTTCTACGACGGCTTTACTGTTAAATATTAGCACATTTACGAAATATATGCTAAAATGTGAGGTATGGAAAAAGCCTATTCGTTTCGATTTTACCCCACACCCGAACAAGAGTCGCTATTGCGGCGCACATTGGGCTGTGTAAGATTAGTTTACAATAAAGCTCTCCATCTCAGAACACAAGCTTGGTACGAAAGACAAGAAAGAGTAGGATATACTGAAACTTCTTCAATGCTAACCGATTGGAAAAAACAAGAAG
>NZ_JADEXI010000552.1:0-3098 GCF_015207185.1 Microcystis sp. LEGE 08355
ATGTCGGGTAGGGTTGATTCATGAATCAACCCTACCTTGAATCAACCCTAGGACAAGGGGGGGTAGGAGGAATAGATAATCAGTCTTTAATAACTGGATTTAGTATAAGTATTTCATATATGTTGATTGAGAAACCCTTACCCGGTAATACTTCTATGTTTAGTCATTCTCAATAAGGTTATCCTTATTGCGGTGACTAATTACCTGGCAAGTTCGCAGCTTTCTTTTCACTGATTACTGTTCACTGATTACTGTTCACTGAAAAATCAACTCAATAACCAATCTAGATGCTCCTGTAAACATTGCTTGAGGTCGTAGCGTTGCTTGATAGTTTCCCTGGCCTTTAAACGCAGATTTTGCCAACCCTGGGGATAATCTAACACTTCATCGACGCGGTCGGCTATTTGGTGGGGAGAAAAGAAATCCACTAATAAACCATTTTCCCGATCAGTAATTAATTCTCGCACGGGGGGAGTATCGGAACCAATCACGACGCAACCCATGGCCATGGCCTCTAACATTGACCAAGAAAGCACAAAAGGACGAGTAAGATAGATATGGGCTGCCGATGCCTGTAAAACCTGTTTATATTGACCGTAGGGCAGAGAACCGGTAAAATGCACCCGGGATAAATCCAAAGAAAGGCTTTCTAACATCAATTGTTTATAGGTTTTGCCGTCCGGTAGAGTTTTCCCATAAGCGACCCGATCCTCACCGACAATCACCACATGACAGTTAGGCCGACGGGCTAAAATTAGGGAAACAGCCGTCATAAATTGGGGAAAACCGCGATAGGGTTCCATTCCCCGGGTTGCATAGGTGACAATCTCCTTAACACCGGATAAATCTAAACCTATCTCTGGAATCACTAACTGCACATCGGGACGGGGACAGAAATAGTCCGTATCGATGCCATCGTGTAAAACCGTCAGTTTCGGGTGAAATTCGGGGGGAAATTGTTGTTTTTGCCAGATAGTCGGCGATAAACCTCGATCGCAACTGACCAGATCGATCAGGATTGGCGCATTTTTAATTCTAATCCGGGCCTCGGCATCAGCATTAAGGGGATCCGCCGGATCAAAATCAGCATCGGAACCATGGGCATGATAAAACCATTCAAAATAGGCTAAAAACTTAGTTTTCGGGAAAATATCCTTGATAAATAGGCCCGGCCCCCAGCCAGAATGTGCATAGACAATATCGGGATAAAATCCTTGATTTTTCAGTTGTTGGCAAACAGCATAAACCGCTTGACCTTGTAAAACCGCACTTTCCAGGGGACGGACATAATGATGGGTTTGGGGAGAAACAGCGCGACTTTCCTTGTAAATAAATTTTTTTACCCCCGCTATCTCTCCCTCTTGCCGGGTAGTGCCGAAAATCACTTGATTTCCAGGTTTTTGAGCTAAAACCGTGATTAAATGGCGAAATTGGGCGGGAAAATTGGAATGAAGGAATAAAAATTTCATCGCGGGTAAAGGTTTAGAAAAAGCGATCGCTAATCGTACATTGTCCCTGAAAACGGAGCAGATGATCGCATAATACCAAAGCCATCATCGCTTCCACCATCGGGACCGCTCGGGGTAAAACACAAGGATCGTGTCTTCCTTTGGCTGCCAGGGTGGTTTCTTCCCCGGTGCGCGTCACGGTTTTTTGTTCTTTACCGATAGTCGCGGTCGGTTTAAAAGCGATGCGGATAATAATATTTTCACCGTTACTGATTCCCCCTTGGATACCCCCCGAACGATTGCTAGTGGTGCGAATTTCCCCGTTATCATCGATAAAATACTCGTCATTGTGTTCGCTGCCGGTTAAGAAGGTTCCCGCGAATCCCGATCCGATTTCAAATCCCTTACTCGCGGGTAAGGACATCATCCCCTTAGCCAAATCGGCTTCTAGCTTATCAAAAACGGGTTCTCCTAGACCTTTCGGCACATTTCTGGCTACACATTCCACCACACCGCCGATCGAGTCCTTATTCAGGCGAATTTGATCGATCAGGGCGATCATTTTGGCGGCCGTTTCCTCGTTGGGACAACGCACCATATTACTTTCCACCTCGTCGAGGGTGACGGTGTTGGGGTCGATGATTGCCTCAATATCTTTAATTCGCTTCACATAGCCGATAATCTCGACATTATAGACAGATTTAAGAATTTTTTTGGCGATCGCTGCTGCGGCCACCCGGCCGATGGTTTCCCGGGCCGAAGATCTGCCTCCTCCTTTCCAGTTGCGAATGCCGTATTTTGCCTCGTAGGTAGCATCCGCATGGGAAGGTCGGAATTTCTCGGCCATTTCGTTGTAATCTTGCGAGCGAGCATCCTGATTCCGCACTAAAATAGCGATCGGTGTACCCAGGGTTTTGCCGTCAAAAACGCCCGAAATTATCTCACAAATGTCATTTTCCCGACGCGGGGTCACGATTCTGCTTTGTCCCGGTTTGCGACGGTCTAAATCGATTTGAATCTCCTCTTCGGAAATTTCTAAGCGCGGAGGACAACCATCGATAACCACTCCTACCCCACCCCCGTGAGATTCTCCAAAAGTGGAAACCCGAAATAGTCGTCCGAAAGTGTTACCCATAATCTCAATGTCTATTAAGCCTCAAGGTTTTATTGTACCTGAGCGGTTATCAGTTATCAGTTATCAGTTATCAGTGATCAGATGTGAGTTTTTAGTGGACAGTCTTAAGTAGAAAATTGCCGTTTTCTTGTCACTGATGCCATTTTTCAAAAGTAATCGCAGAGATGGTTAATTTCCCTTACCCCCACAACCAAAGGGAGAGGGGAGTAAAATGCCGGCTCTCTTATTCTTTGTGTGATAAGTTTAACTTATATAATACCGATCAATCTTTGTGTCCTTTGTGTCTTTGTGGTTCGTTCCATTTGCTCGCCAGCAGAACTGTATTTTAGAATACATTTTACCCACCAAACCCAAGAGAGTACAATGCCTGCTACGAATAAAGGAAAATAGTTTGACATCCTCGCCGCACTTTTAGGGCGGCGATTCCTAAACCTCACGATTTAAGTTTCTGCTTCCACCACCGTCGCATACCACAGTTAAAAAACCATGTACTGTCTTACACAGAGTCCACAGAC
>NZ_JADEXI010000553.1:0-3095 GCF_015207185.1 Microcystis sp. LEGE 08355
TTCTAGGGGTTCGGGGGGTGATTGGGAGGGAACAGTCACCGGTTTAATCACAATTCCGCGACTACCAAAAACAATTTCTCCCACTAATCGCGCCCTTCTCATGTGATTATCGGAAGTGACTAGATAGACACTATCAATACCTTGGGCTTTCAGTTGATCGGCTAGGCTAGTAAAGTTAGTGACAGTATCTCGCGCATTGTAATCGAGATGGAGACGTTCTAGGGGAATTCCCGCTTTTTTAAAAATCTTTTTCACATATCGTCGCGGACTACCGGAAGATACCCAAATCGGTAGATCGGGATATTCCTTAGCTAATTTTGCCGCAAAACGTTCTCGATCGGCATGACCTCCCAAAACAAAAATCGCTTCCGGTTTTAGCCACTGCTGACGTAAATCGTGGTATAACCAGCCTAAACTCGCCAAAATTAGCGGAATAGCCAGCAATTTTAACCTAGATTTGCCTAACTTCGCTTTCAGAGAAACTCGCTTTTTTCTGCGAGAATTAGCCTTGAGAACCATATATCAGTGATCGGTGATCAGTTGTCAGCCTTCAGCTTTGTGGATTAAAGTGATCGAGGGTGAGGGTCATCGAACTCACATTGACGTAGGAGATAGGGATTGTATCCCCTAACTGACCGATAATTTTCCCGGAACTCAGGTTGATTGATGCAGTCGCTTACATTCCCCACCAACGGGCCACCGCTTCGGGAAGGGGTAGCAAAATACTTAATAACAAAGCCAGGGAAAATAAACCTAATAAATCTCGTTTATTATCCAATTCCGTCACGTCATTTAAAGCAGGTTGATCGCTGACTGGCATTAATAAGAGAATAATCGCCCAGAGTAAAAAATCTGGCTGTACTAGGGCTAAAATAAACATGAATAATCGAGTTAATTTACCGATAATTATGGCGGTTTTCTGCCCATACATGGCGTGAACAATATGACCACCATCCAATTGACCCACGGGCATTAAATTTAGGGCTGTAACGATAATTCCCACATAACCCGCCACCGCTAAAGGATGTAAATGGATCGCTTTTCCCGCGATTAAATTACTGCCGAGGGCTAGTTTAGCTAGGATAGATAAGAGAAAAGAAAACTGCGGATTTAAGGACTGAAAAGTTAATAAACTGCTTTGATTAGTTAGGGGAACTATTTCCGAGAGGGACAATCCCCAAAACAGTAGAGGAATAGCGATAATTATACCCCCCAAAGGACCGGCCACCGCCACATCAAATAAAGCTTTGCGGGTGGGTACAGGCGATCGCATTTGAATAAAAGCCCCGAAAGTGCCTAGGAAGAAAGGAATGGGGATAAAATAGGGCAAAGTAGTTTTAATTTTATATTTAACGGCCGTAAAATAATGACTGAATTCGTGCAGTCCTAAAATAGCAATTAAGCCTAAACTGTAGGGTAAACCTTGCAATAATAAACTAGAATTATTTTCTAATTGTTGGGCGGTAATGCCACTTAATCCCGCACCGATATATGTGGTGGTTAAGAGAGTTAATAACAATAAACCCAGGGCAAGAAAGGGGCGAGTAATTTTTTCAGTTTCTATAGTTTCTGTTTTTTGCTGCCAGGGATTAGCCACAAGAGCGAAAAAAGGTTGTCCCTGAAAACTTTCTTGGAAAAGCAATAAAAAGCGATCACCAAAAACCTTTTCTACATTGTTTTTAATCACTTGATAAGCTTCTTCGGGAACCGCCCGCAATTTGCCCCGACAGAGAATTGCCTGGGGACGATAATCGATATTTTGCAGATAATAAACACCCCAAGGAAAACAATCTCTTAGGGATTTTTCCTCTTCGGCAGTGATCGGTTTTAAATCATTTTTAGGTGCAGGATTATCAATATTTTCTAGGACTAAATTCGCTGTTTTTGGTGGTGATGGGGGACTTTCTTGGGGAGTAATCCGACCCATTTGTACTAGCCACCAATACAAAAAAGGGCAGATCACAAAAGGACCGATGAGCAAAAATGCCGGTATGGGAGTATCCTCTCCATAGATTAACGTCCAGCCGGTCCAAATTAGAGCCGGAGTCATCAGGACTAACCAAATTAACCAAACTGGTGTTGTCGTGATTTTGGCCACGCTACGCTTGACGATAAAATAAGTGAAACCGCCAAGAATCCCTAATAACAACCACATTTCCATATCGGCTCTTTTCTCTTGAGTAAAAAGCGGCTAATTTCAGCCGGCCCGGTCATCGATCGTGCTAAGTTATAAACCGCATTGATTGTGATTTGGATAGGCAAACCATGCGATCGGAAACCGAATCGTCTCCTTTAGAGGTTAGCAAAACCACAAAACCCCCTCGATTAATTCTAGAAGGTTTATACGCTTTCTCGCCTAATCGGGAAACCCTAGGGGGAACCTCTTATCTTATTGTAGAAAATACTGGTAATATTCTGGTGGATTGTCCTAGCTGTGAGGAGAGCGAGCGGGATTTTCTCCTAGAAAAAGGGGTCCGTTACCTATTTTTTACCCATCGCGGGGGTCAGGGGAAACAGAGCGATTCTCTGCAAAGTTTACTTGATTGTGAGATTATTCTACAGGAACAGGAAGCTTATCTGCTTCCTCAGCGTCAAATTACCGTTTTTCAGCAGCAAATCCAGTTATCTCCCACTTGTAGCGTTTTTTGGACTCCTGGCCATTCTCCCGGTTCCTCCTGTCTCTACTGGAACCGTCACGGGGGGGTTTTATTTACCGGTCGTCATCTTCTCCCCGACACCAAGGGTCAACCGCGACCCCTACAGACCGCGAAAACTTTCCACTGGCCGCGGCAATTGCGATCGCAAGAGGCCATTTTAGACCGTTTTAGTCCGGAAACCCTCTCCTATCTTTGTCCAGGAGCTAATACCGGCTTTCTGCGCGGTCGGGGAATTATCGATCGCGCCTACGAAAAAATCAGCGCCAATCCTCTTAACTAGGGTATGCTGAATAAATCTAAAAACCTTGTTGGGTAAGACTTTTAGACTTTTTGTCAATCAAAAAGTACCAGGTATGGGAGTGATCAGGGGGAAAATTCAGGTACTTTTTCCCTGAAAATTAGGTAATTGGCCACCTCAAAACCGGTAAAACCCCACAC
>NZ_JADEXI010000554.1:0-3091 GCF_015207185.1 Microcystis sp. LEGE 08355
AATTTATTCTCAATTTTTATAATTGAGATAGTTTGTGCCGCTTAAATAAAGAGGTTTTGATAACCAAATTAAAGCATATCTAAAGAGTTTTGAGTTAAAAGTTAAACTTCAAGTTTTCATTCAGGACTAATGTACTGATTAACTAATTTTTTGGGGAAAATTAGTTACCCTATCATTATAACATATAATTAATTTGCAAGAGTTCTTATGTTGTCTTGGCATCTTGTCTGTTGATTTAGCATAAAGAGTAACGAAGAGCCAAATAAGCTCCCGTCCAAAAATAGGGTTTGTTGTCGAAATACTTTGCCGCTAAGTACGGAAATTCTTTTCTAATTAAACGACTACTAACTGTTTTAAGGTTAGCGATTAGTTTGGATAAAGCGATGTCAGGCTTGTAATCGATAATTAGGTGAACGTAATCTGATTCACCGTTGAAATCAAGCAATGCGCTTTCCCATTTCGTGAGCGTTGACGCCAAGATTTCTTTAAGTCGGGCTAAGATTTCATTGTTAATAGCAATGGCCGGTATTTGATGACGAATACGACGTGAGCGGTAAGTCTATAAACAGAGCGAAATTCATCATTGTAATCAGTTAACATATTAGGCGGTAAATGTTATAATCCAATTATACATCACGAAACGAACGACAGTGATAACGCCTACCTACCAGTACAAACTAAAGGTAAACAGGCGACAGGAACAAGAGATTGTACATATTCTTGATGTTGGCAAGAGCGTTTACAATTACGCGCTCTCGGAACGGAAGGATTGGTTGAACTCCCGAAAGTGTCTTGCGGATCGCTGTTCGCTAGTTTCCGAGTATATAATTTCCGCAGATGAACCCTATCCGAATTACTTCGTTCAAGCCAAAAATCTAACGGAAGCTAAAAAATTCTCTCCGATATTAAAGACGGTTAACGCTCAAGTCTTACAGCAAGTCTTAAAAACTGTAGATAAAGCTTTTGACCACATGAAATCGAAAGGCTTCGGCTTTCCTAGATTTAAGAAAAAGATGCGGAGTTTTGTTTTTCCTGCGCTATCGAAAAACTTTCTAGGGGATGGATACTTAAATTTTCCGCAATTGGGAAAAATTCGGATTAGGAAATCTAGGAAGTACCCGTCTGGGTTTGAGCCTAAACAAGCTCGAATTATCCGAAAAGCGTCGGGATTTTACGTTTCGGTTTCCTTCCAATCTCCGGAATTAGTTCCCGATATGACAGTTGGGAAAACCTGTTTAGGGATTGACGCGGGGATCGAAAGTTTTGTTGCTACTTCACGGGGAGATTTAATCAAATCCCCTCGATTTTTGTTGAAAGTACAGAGTAAGCTTAAATTGCTACAAAGACGCTTGAAACATCAAGTCAAAGGCTCGAACAATTGGTTAAAACTTCAGGAGAAGATAGCAAGATTACATGAAAAGGTGTCTAATACTCGTAGAGATTGGCATTTCAAGTTAGCTCATTACCTTGTGATCTCGGTGATAACATCTTCGTTGAAGATATTAACTTCGTTTCCTGGTCTAGAGGGATCGTTAGAAAACAATCTCTGGATTCAGGCATTGGTAGTTTTATTAACGAGATACTACCATTGGTTGTTTGGAAACGGGGGAAATATTATCTTAAGGTTGATAAAAACGGAACTTCACAGGAGTGTCCTAATTGCGGTGCGTTCACTGGTAAAAAGTCGTTATCCGAAAGAGTTCACCGGTGTGATTCTTGCGGCCACATTGAACCAAGAGATAAGGCATCAGCGAAGGTAATCGAGAACCGAGGAAAAAACGCGGTCGGGCTGACCGTGTTAGAAAACGCTTGCGGAGGCGGTCTGACGGGGGTCGTTCAGTTAAACCCGGTCGATCTAGTTAAAAGCCTAAGAACCGAGAATCCCCCGCTACAGCGCGCGAGCGGTTAGCGGGGGAGAGTCAAAGTCGTAGGCTTAACGGTGAGATTGTCAACACCTAATCATACCCAAAACCTCAAACCTCAAAAATTGATATTCCTAAGCCATAAACGAAACTGTCGAGGAGAAAATTACCTACACAGGGCCAGCAAAAAAGTAATAGATTGGTGTATTCTTGATCAAATAGGGAAGTTAATAATTGGGCATAATGAGGGGATGAAACAATCTCTTAATCTAGGAAAGACAGATATTATTTTGATGAAAGGCTATGGGTATCAGTATCCTGAGAATCTCGGCGATCGCAGCTAATGGTTTTCGCGAGGTTATTCGCGATCGCATTCTTTACTTTATCGGGTTTTTTGCCTTGTTGATGGCGTTCGCTTGGCGTTTATTACCGGAAATTGCGGTGGGAACCCATCAGAAAATCTTTCTTGACTTGGGATTAGCCGCTATCGGGTTATTAGGGGTAATTGTTGCGGTTTTTGTGGGTACAGGGCTAATTAATAAGGAAATTGACAAGAGAACTATTTTAGTTTTGATTCCCAAACCCCTGAGTCGGGCCGAATTTATCCTCGGTAAACACTTGGGTTTGTCCGGGGTTTTAGCGGTGATGTTGGGGGTAATGTTGGTGATTTACTTGCTGATGTTGTCGGGGATGAAAGTATCTTTTCAAGCTTTACCCCTGATTGTCTCGGTTTTCTATCTCGGTTTGGAATTAATTCTCATCGCGGCCGTGGCGATCGCTTTTGGGGTATTTACCAGTTCGATTTTAGCCACGTTAATGACTTTTGGGGTCTATCTCATGGGTCACATCAGCAAAGATCTGATCCAATTGGGTATAATCAGCAAAAATGCCAATATCCTCGCTATCACTAAAAATATTTATCTAATTCTCCCAGATTTAGAAAGATTAAATTTTAGAAACGAGGCCGTTTATGGTTTGATGCCTAGTGCTGATGTCTTAATCGCTAATGCCCTCTACAGTCTCGTTTATACTGGTCTATTATTGGGCATCTCCATCCTCATCTTTTCACGACGACAATTTTAACTGGGGTTGCCGAGTCAAGGCTTGACATCCTCGCCGCCCTAAAAGTGCGGCGATTCCTAAACCTCACGATTTAAGTTTCTGCTTCCACCACCGTCGCATACCACAGTTAAAAAACCATGTACTGTCTTACACAGAGTCCACAGACT
>NZ_JADEXI010000555.1:0-3069 GCF_015207185.1 Microcystis sp. LEGE 08355
AGGAAAGATTCTCTTTTACTCCAAGCAACTGAGAAATTGTATAACGACGATGCCCATTAGCAGTCCGTTCTGGAATTAGTTTACCTTCAGACTCCCAACGCCTTAACGTCGATACGCTTACACCTTTCAATTTAGCGGCTTCCGATATGGTTAACTTACTCATAGAACGATTATAGCACAAGTCATGAGTAATTTTGGCTAATATTAGTTAGGTTTTTGGCTTCTGTATTTAACCCTCGCTATTCATTCCCCCGATTCTCAGGTTTCTTCTAGCAATCAACGGATTCACCTCCTCAATCCCGCTCTGGAAGATCAGATTAATTGGGCATCGGATCAAGTAGAAATTCATATTCTCAAAGACGGAACCCGAATTTTTACGGGATTTTGGGGACAGATTATCTCTTGATCAGGCCCAGAATCAGTGAGCAGTCTAGGAATTTAGGATCACAGATACCCTAACATCAATTCCTCGACTAAATCAAAATTAGCCGTCACCGATTGCACATCATCGAGGGATTCTAGGGTGTCGATTAACTTCAATAAAAAACGGGCCTGCTCTCGATCGCTCACTTCTAGGGTATTAGTGGGAATCCAGCGTAATTCTGCTTCTTTGACCTTAAATCCCGCTGCTTGCAGAACCTTATTCAATCTCTCCAGGTTAGACACCTCAGTAAACACTTCTGCTCCTTGACCTTCCTCCTCGCTGTCAAAAAACTCGTAGGATTGGGCCTGGCCCTCTAGGGAAGCTTCTAAAAGCCTATCCTCATCAATAGTTCCCTCAAGGCGAATTACCCCCTTATGGTCAAACATCCAGCCCACACAGCCCGTTTCACCTAAATTACCGCCATTTTTGCTAAAAGCCGCCCGCAGATCTGCGGCCGTGCGATTGCGATTATCGGTCAGTGCTTCGATCAGGATCGCCACACCCCCGGGACCATAACCCTCGTAGCGAATTTCCTCAAAAGCTGAGTCATTTTCCCAAGTTCCCGCCCCTTTAGCGATCGCTCTTTCGATATTGTCATTAGGAATACCGGCCGCCTTGGCTTTTTCGATCGCCGTGCGTAGCTGAAAATTGCCCGCCGGATCGGGAACACCGTTACGGGTAGCCACGATAAGGGCCCGGGATAACTGGGTGAAAGTTTGCCCTTTTTTGGCGTCAACCCGGGCTTTTTGTCGTTTAATATTTGCCCATTTACTATGACCAGCCATATCTATCTAAGATATCCAACATCAAAAATCTAGCAGATCGATCGCTCTTGGTAAATCGGGGGATAATTGTCAACGAGTGCCGGGTAATGATAATAAATCCTGTTGAGAAACTATAGGGGGGGCGGCTAGTCCGAGCATTTGTACTAAAATTCCCGATAGGCGGTTTAAATGCAGTACAGCTTATTATAGAAAAGGTTGATCAATCAGGGGGCAATATGGCGCAATTTTCTCGCAAAACTCTACTAACCTTGTTTGCTAGTATATTAGTATTATTATTTTGCTTGGCTCCGGCCCAAGCGCTAAGTTATAATAACCGCAATTTGACCAATAATGACTTTGCAGGGCAGGATTTGCGCGATTCCACCTTCGATCATTCTAATCTGCGCGGTAGTAACTTCAGTCATGCCAATCTAGAAGGAGTGCGCTTTTTTTCGGCCAACTTGGAGGGGGCCGACTTTAGCGATGCCAATATGAGAAATGTGGATTTAGAATCGGCCCGTTTAACCAAAGCCAACTTTACCAATGCGGTTCTCGAAGGAGCTTTTGCCACTAACATTTTAATCAAAGGTGCAATTATCGACGGGGCCGATTTTACCGATGCAATTATTCGCTCCGATGTGGAAAAATATCTTTGTGAGAGAGCCACGGGAACTAACCCAGTAACTGGCAGAAATACCCGCGATACCCTATTTTGTCCCTAATCGCGCTGTCAAGACCGATCGAATCTAGAGCCAGATCGGCCATAATTGCTGTAAGCTAGTATTCGATTTTTTAACAAAACCTTTAGAATAGACTTTCAAGTCAGTTCGATCGATCAGTCCCCTCTTGGAAAAAGGAAATTGTAACCATCGTGTCCACCAGTACCCTCGGCAATCAAGACAAAGAGCAGCAGTCCAGTAGTTCCCCCGATAGCTTTCTTCAGGGAGTCTCTAGAGTTGCAGGGGGAACCGCTCTGGGCCTGTTGATGGTATCCACGGCCGTGGTGACGGGGGCTGTGGTAGGATTAGCGATTAGTTACCGCAATCTACCCGATGTGAGGATTTTACGCGGTTACGTTCCCACGGAAACCAGTTATATCTACGATGTTAAAGGCAGACCCCTGACCAGCTTACACGGGGAAGCGAATCGGGAAGTGGTGGAACTCGATCAAATTTCTCCCAATCTAAAACGCGCCGTGATGGCGATCGAAGATAGCCATTTTTATCACCATCGTGGTATTAATCCTAATAGTATCGGCCGGGCAGTAGTGGCTAACTGGAAAAGTGGCGGTGTGGTAGAAGGTGCATCTACCCTCACCATGCAGTTAGTCAAAAATATCTTTCTTTCCCATCAGCGTACTGTTAGCCGTAAATTAGCCGAGGCAGTCCTGGCAGTACGAGTGGAACAGGTTTTTAGCAAAAATGACATTCTGGAAATGTACCTTAATAATATCTATTGGGGTCATAATAATTACGGAGTGCAAACCGCCGCTAAAAGTTATTTTAATAAACCCGCCTCCGAGTTAAATTTATCAGAATCGGCGATGATGGCGGGAATAATCCAAGCGCCGGAAGTTTATAGTCCTTTTAATAATTATAAAACCGCCAAGGAAAGACAGGCACTGGTTCTCAGTCGGATGCGTACTTTAGGTTGGATTACCCCCGCACAGGAAGAGGCCGCTTTAAAGGAACCTCTGAAACTGGGTAAACCCACCGCTTGGCAAGAAAGTAAATTACCCTACGTTACCGATGCAGTGGTGGCAGAATTGCGGCAAAAATTTGGCAAGGAAACCCTAACTAAAGGGGGAATGCGGATTCAAACCACGATCGATCTCGACTTTCAAAACATGGCCGAGTCCACCATTCAAAGGGCCTATAATAG
>NZ_JADEXI010000556.1:0-3057 GCF_015207185.1 Microcystis sp. LEGE 08355
GCGGTAGCGTAACCCATGCAGGCGTTGGGTTTCATGCTTCAACCCAACCTACGTTCTGATTAAATGCTGATGTCTAAAAAGCTTGTCAAGATTACAGAGAAGCAGCATTTATTCAGAGTAAATCTTCTAGTTTTATGGTCATATAATCTTGAGTTTGATTGGGATTTTGGATAAACCTAACGACGATTTTATCTCGTTCTTCTAATAGGGTTTCTAGGGTTAATAAATTTGATTCTGTAGATTGAGAGAGAATTTTATATAAGGTACTCTCGCTCAAATTATAGTCTGGCTCATTTTCTTTGGCAAGATCACTAATTTCGTTGCGATTATAAAAAATAATTCCTCTGAATTGCACAAATATTTGTGCATTTTGATAGTTTTTCTGGGGATTAGCATGATTATTGAGAGTCAGAAGCATATAGATTCTATTCATCCCGCTTTGAAATTTACCAGCAATCTGCTTTAATGTGCTTTCTTTGTCTTTTTTTGCCTGTAGGGATGCTTTAAGTTCAATTAAACAAATTTGCAGATGATAATTGAGAATTTTACCAGCATCATCGACTTTTCTCTGTAAAACTAATATAGCTTTTTCAGGGGTTTTGCCGGAAGCAGAGATACCGGGTAACTCTTTTTCTAAATTGATAACCCAGACTTTATCTACTTCTGTAGATATATTTTTGTCATGTTTAGACGATAACTTTAAGTGATTAATAACTACTTTCTTTAAATCGCTCTTATTTATTTCTTTAATTTCAATATACGCATCCTGACTGAGGCATATTTCTTCAATAAAACTGGATTTTTCTAAAGCTTGGTGAAACTCTTGTCTAAGGGAAAATATTTCTTTTTTTGAGTTAGACTTACTCATTCTCTGCTAAATAGATATGATTGGTTAAAATTTCTACAGATTTCTGCACAGAGTTGATAACTTCTTTAAAGTTACGAAAATAAACACCATATTGACTGGTTCCATAATCAATAATTTTATCACCCGTGAAAAAGTAAACCCCTAAGTCTTCTTTAGCAAGTGAAATTTCAGGATTTAAATTTTTTAATTGATTATCTTCAATAATTTTTGTGACATCAACACCATAACTTTTTAAGGTATGAAGATAAACATAATTGTTGAGAATATCGGTTAAAATTGGGCTATGGGTGGTGATCAAAACCCGATTATTATGCTCGGTGACAAATTGAACTAAAATATCCATTAAGCGAATTTGATTTTCGGGATGCAAATTAACCTCTGGTTCATCTATCATCAAAAAATTGTTTTTTTCCTTTGCCCAATATTTGAGATAAAGATACAAGATAGTCAACTGATTGACTGAAGATGAAGCTAGATACATGGGTAAATCTTTGCTTTCATCGAATTTAAAAGAAAATTGAATAGGTGCGATCGATTCTAGACTAGAAATCGTGATTTCTCCTCCCATTAATCCGGTCATCTTTTCAATCAGAGAATTATAAACTGAATTAATTTTTTTCTTGGTATTGAGAGAATAAAGCGACTCAATCACTTTATTCATTGGTTCTGTATAAGACCTTTTGGGTAATTGTTCTTGAAGACGTTTGAATATATCCCGATTAGTATCACTATCATCATCAATATTTTCTATTAATTCTTGCAATCGACGATTATACTCACTTCTTTTATTTCTTTCTATCTCATAAATGTACTGGTAGAAAACAGGAAAAAAGCTACGACTAGCGGGGATAAAAAAAGTATCTTGTATCGGAGACAAAAGCACTCTTATTATTGACGGAATAATTACTGATTCCTTGTATGGTTTAGCTCTCTCACAAAAGTCTCTGGGTATTTGATCAAATACTTTCTCAGGGATATTATTCTCTTTTATATTTATTGTTAGGCTACCTTTGCGCTTGCTAATCTGTAAATACTCCAGATCATTATTTCCTGCAACACGAACCGAAAAAGTTGTTTTAAATTTCGTCTCTTTAAATTCTTTAATATCCGCTTGAAAAATTAATTTATTGGAACTAATAATCGTTTCTTTAATACTGGCATCAAGATTATAAGTATTAACAACTTCTTTTTCAATAAATCGGCTAAATTTATTGAGAATCTCATCGATTAATTCTTGATTGATAGTAATTTTTTTAATAGGTTTTTCCGAGTCAATTACTAAAGAATCAATTTGGGTATTTTCGGAAAACTTTCTAATATTGTCATGATTAAAAATTGTCCATAAAAGCTGAGAAACTAGGGTTTTGCCACTATTGTTGTAACCAATAAAAGTATAAAACTTCTTGGTTAAATCTATAGTTTGATTATTATTTCTAATTGATCCCAAATTCTTGATCAGTAGTTCCATATTATTTTTACCAATCACACCGAGAGGATAACTAATTTTTTAAAGGTGGACAAAATGCCCACCCTTAAAACTATTGTAAACTGCTAGTTAACTGACTTTTGGCCTTAGCTAAAGCTTCGCTTAACTTACTAGCATCCCGTCCCCCAGCTTGAGCTAAATTGGGACGACCACCACCACCACCGGCGCAGATTTTAGCGATCGCACCGATAAATTTACCCGCTTGTAAACCCTTATCTTTAATCACCCGGGGACTAAAAGCGGCCACTAAACTCACTTTATCAGCTGCGGGAGTCGAGGCCAAAATCACTGCCCCTTCCCCTAATTTTTGCTGTAGTCTTTCGGCTGCAGCCATCAAAGCATTAGCATCAATATCGCCCAAAGAAGCGACTAATAGCTTAAATTCGCCGATAGATTCAGCTTGAGATAGCAAAGCATCCGATTTATTTAGTGCCAACTCCTGTTTAACCGCTTCTAACTGCTTTTGTGTGCCTTTTAACTCCGATTGTAGGGCCGTAATGCGATCGGGAATTTCCAGAGGTTTGACCTTAAAGCGATCGCACAAATCCCGCACCACCTGATCCCGTTCATTCAGGTATGCTAACACGGCAGGGCCAGCCACCGCTTCGATGCGACGAATTCCCGCGGCGATTCCCGTCTCGGAGATGATTTTAAATAAACCGATCTCGGCGGTATTTTTAACGTGAGTTCCCCCGCATAATTC
>NZ_JADEXI010000557.1:0-3056 GCF_015207185.1 Microcystis sp. LEGE 08355
CACTAAAGGTGCTTACGTTTCTGGAGGAGAAAGAAGAAGGACAGAATTAGCCCGTGCTTTAGCGGTGGGAGTCAACGGACCAAGATTTTTGTTATTAGATGAACCCTTCGCTGGGGTGGATCCAATCGCTGTGTCCGAGATTCAAGCGATGATCGCTGGTTTAAGGGATCGTCAGATGGGAATTTTAATTACCGATCACAATGTGCGAGAAACTTTGGCTATTACTAATCGGGCTTATATTATGCGCGAAGGGCAGATTTTAGCGGCGGGAAGTGGCGAAGAACTGTATAATAATCCTCTGGTGCGTCAGTATTATTTGGGTGATAATTTCTTAAGATAATTGTTATTAATAAAAAAATCGCTGCATTATATCATGAAAGTTGGCAATTGGCAAGGAAATTTAAGTAGAATACCCGGATTCACCATCTTAGACCGCTATATTTTTGTCGAGTTATTATTACCCTTTCTATTTGGTATGGGTTTATTCACTTCCTTGGGAGTGGCGATCGGCACTTTATTTGATTTAGTGCGACGGATTACTGAATCGGGTTTACCTTTTACTTTGGCCCTAAAAATTCTCTTATTAAAAATGCCAGAGTTTATCGTTTTAGCCTTTCCCATGTCGATACTTTTAGCTGCTTTAATGGCCTACAGTCGTTTAGCCAGTGATAGCGAATTAATTGCTTTTAAAAGTATTGGAATTAGTGTTTATCGCCTAATAATTCCCGCCATTGTGCTAAGTTTAATAGTGACGGGATTAACCTACGTTTTTAATGATTATGTGGCTCCAGCTGCCAGTTATGAAGCTAATGCTACCATGACGAAAGCTCTGCGACCAAATCGTAAGTCTTTTATTGAAGATAATATTATTTATCCTGAATATGGCAAAGTGCGGCCACCGGATGGAGGGGAAGCGCAAACGGTATTAAGAAGGTTATTTTATGCCGAAAGATTTAACGGTCAAGAAATGTTAGGTTTAACCATTCTTGATCGCACCCAACCGGAAGTTAATCAAATTATTACCTCAGAATCAGCTTCTTGGAATATTGAAAAAAATATCTGGGATTTTTATAACGGCACAATTTATCTAATTGATCCTAATGGTTCCTATCGTAATATTGTTCGCTTTCAACATCAACAATTAGCCCTACCTCGTACCCCTTTAGATTTAGCTTTTCGAGGCCGAGATGGTTCAGAAATGACCCTCAGACAAGCGCGGGAATACTTAGAAATACTGCAATTAAGTGGCAATCCCACCAAAATTAGAAAACTACAGGTTCAAATCGAGCAGAAAATATCTTTACCCTTTGTTTGTTTGGTTTTTGGGATGATTGGGGCAGCCTTGGGATTGCGTCCCCAAAATTCTAACAAAGCCACCAGTTTCGGTATTTGTATTGTCCTAATTTTCTCCTATTATCTCCTATCTTTTGTCACCAGTTCCTTAGGTATTGGCGGAGTTTTAACCCCCTTGATGGCCGCTTGGTTGCCCAATATTTTAGGATTAACTGCCGGGGGAATTTTGTTACTTCAATCGGCTAAATAATCGAGGGTTAGCCCTAGGAATAAAAATTGATAATCATCAAATTTCTAGGGCTAATTTGTATAAACGACTGCGGGATAAATTAGTAACCTGTGCTAATTGTCTGCTGGCTTGCGATCGACTAACTCCCCGTTCTATAATTTGTTTTAATTCCCGTTTTAATTCCTCGTCGGATAATTGGATATTATCGGCCTGATCGTTGCCCATAACTACGATCGTAAATTCTCCTTTAGGAGTTTTATTATCCCTATATAAATTAATCGCCTCGGCGATAGTTCCTCGCCAAATTTCTTCGTAAAGCTTGGTTAATTCCCGACCTAAAACTATCTTTCTCGTTGATCCAAAAGTTTCGCCTAAATCCTCCAAAGTCTTAATAAGTTTGTGGGGTGCTTCATAAAAAACCATCGTTCTTGTTTCAGTTTTTAAACCCTCTAATCGCTCTTGTCTCAGCTTTTCCTTACCCGGAAGAAATCCTTCAAAACAGAATCTTTCCGTGGGTAATCCCGACACCGCTAAAGCGGTAATTACCGCCGTTACTCCGGGGATGGGAACCACTTCGATCTGAGCTTCTATACAAGCTTTAATTAACTCATAACCCGGGTCAGAAATCCCCGGCATTCCCGCATCAGTAACCAAGGCGATATCCTGACCTTGGCTGAGAATATTTAATAACTCATCAAGACGGGAAAGGCGATTATGTTCATGGTAACTAATTTGAGGGGTTGAAATATCAAAATGCTGCAATAATTTGCCGGTGTGTCTGGTATCTTCGGCAGCAATTAGAGAGACTTTTTTGAGAGTTGCCAGGGACCGGAAAGTCAGATCGTCTAAATTGCCGATCGGCGTTCCCACCACATATAATTTACCGAGATTATTCATAAATTGGCTAAAAATAGGCTGTTTAGTCGTCTTTTCAGTGATCAGTAAACAGTAATCAGTAGGCTGACGACTGATTACTGTTTACTGATCAGACTGTCCACTAAAAACTCATAAGTAGGGAGGCACAATTATTTTTAGGATGGGTTAGCGGTAGCGTAACATGAGCGAGCGTTGGGTTTCATGCTTCAACCCAACCTACGTTCATCTTATATTTAATTCCACCCACCCACTTATCTGATCACTGATAACTGATAACTGACGACTGAAGACTGATCACTTTTCTCTGTTCAGGGATCACTCAAATAGGGTAAAGTAGGTCAAGGTATGCTCACCCCTGTTATTGAATTAATCTAGTCTAAGGAGAACGTCTTAGTAATGTTAACCCTAAAAATCGCCGTTTATATCGTTGTTTCCTTCTTTGTCTTACTTTTTATCTTTGGCTTCCTTTCCGGCGATCCTACCCGTAACCCCGGACGCAAAGACTTTGAGTAGAAGACAATTATCAAACTGGTTCTAGGGTAGAGACACAGGGAACAAGTTATCGGACTTTCCCTGTCTCCCTAGAAATAATGATCGTGGTAGTATCATTGAGGTTGGCTCGTCCTCTATTTCGATCGCCGACTCGTGCAGTCATGTC
>NZ_JADEXI010000558.1:0-3037 GCF_015207185.1 Microcystis sp. LEGE 08355
GTACAAAAGGAGATCAGCGATCGCATTTTAGCCAGTGAAAAACTGCTCGCCCAAAGTGTGCCCCTTGTCCCCAACCCCGAAATTATCATTCAAGGCGCACCCCAAGCCCCCGGTGTTCCCACCCTACCCCGGGCCGTCGCCCCACCGGTGGGAGATATTGCCATCTCTAACATCGATGCTAGTGCCGAAAAGGTCAAATTCGAGCGTAATATGACTGTACCTCGTGTTTTACTTCGGGAAGCTTCCGCTAGAGAAGTGTTAATGACCCTTGCTAACTATGCCGGTTATAACGTCGTTTTCACCAGCTCCCAGGGGGAAACTAACGCCACCTCTCAGACAGTTTCCTTAGAATTTACTAACGAATCGGTGGAAAACATTTTTAATGCCGTATTGTTAATTTCTGGACTCCAGGCCAACCGTCAGGGTACAACTATCTTTGTTGGGGCGCAATTACCCCAAGGCGCTCGTAATCTGATTAGCCGCACCCTGCGTCTCAACCAAGTTAAATCTGTCGCCGCCGCCACTTTCCTCGCTACCCAAGGGGCAGAATACCAGCGTTTAGTTACCCAAACCGAGGATATCGTCGATCCCCTCACCGGACGAGTCATCGGTCGCCGGGATGTTCCTCCCACCCTAGAGCCACTGGCCCCCCAAGAAACGAAAGGCTCAAAAGCTGCCTTACTTTTAACTGGTTTAAGAGTTGCCGCCGACGAGCGCCTTAATTCTATCAATTTAATCGGCGAGGCGCGGCAAGTCCAGATCGCCACCTCTTTATTAACCCAACTAGATGCCCGTCGCCGTCAGGTGGTGGTTAATGTCAAAGTTATCGATGTCAACCTGCTCAATACAGACCGTTTTAACAGTAGTTTTTCCTTCGGTTTTAACGATGGTTTCTTTGTTCAAGATAACGGGGCGGCAGTGCTGAACTTTGGTAATATGAACCCACCCAATAGCTCAACTGTATCTAAGCCAGGGGCTTTTGCACAGCCGATAGTTCCTTTAAATAATGTTTTCTCTGGGGAGGGAACACCCACTCTAGAACCTTTTTTTGATGTTCAGAATGGTGCGCCTTTTAGCAATATTACTCAAGGGCCATTGGGTAATCCTTTATCTTCAAATTTCGCCGGTTATGCCCGTCCTAATTTTGGAAGATTTAATAACCCTTTTCAACCCGGTGTAACAGATGTAACAGAAGATAGAATAGAATTTACACCACCCGGCCTATTCCAATATCCCCAAAAATTCCTGATGACCCTGCAAGCGTCAATTCAGACAGGGAATGCCAAAATTCTCACCGATCCCTCGCTGGTGGTGCAGGAAGGTCAACAGGCCACCGTTAAGCTCACCGAGAAAGTGCTAGAAAGTGTCGAGACAAGTGTAGATCCTCTCAGTGGTGTACGCACCACTACCCCCGTCCTGGCCGATGCTGGGTTAACTCTAGCGGTAAACGTCGATCAGGTGGATGATAACGGCTTTATTTCCCTGTCGGTTAGCCCCACTGTTGCCTCTCCGGGATCTCCAATTCGATTTGATAGCGGTGGTCTGACAGTCAACACCCTTACCCCTCTGATTCGTCGGGAATTAACTTCCGGTTTAGTTCGTCTCCGGGATGGACAGAGTTTAATTCTTTCCGGGATTATCCAAGAGCGCCAACAGAGTTCTGAGACAAAAGTGCCGATTTTAGGGGATATTCCCATTTTAGGGGCTTTATTCCGCAGTCGTACCAATCGCAACGAGCGCTCGGAGGTGATTATTCTCCTCACTCCCAAAATCATCGAAGATACGGCCACCTCTACCCTCGGCATCAACTATCAACCGGGCCAAGATGCGGCGGAAATGCTTCAGCGTCAAGGTTTCCCCGTACAACCGCGACAGTAATCATTGACATACTCCCACCGTCAAGCTACTGGTCTGTCAAGATGTTATTGACGGATACAATCTTTTTAACCCACATTCCGCACCCTAAGTGGGGTTTGCGGCAAAAACTTTTTGCCGCAAACCCTATGCGCGGAGATAGGAGTCGTCAATCAGCCAAAAAACTTTGGGGCCAGTTTACCAGGTGTTTACCGACAATGCGCGGTTGCTTACACAGACTTTTGGGAGTCCTATAAGACAGTAATTCCCAGTAAACGTCATCGACCGGTCGGAAAAGAAACTGGTCAAACCAATCCTATTGAAAGATTAAATAATACCTTTCGACAAAGGATTTCTCGGCTGGTGAGAGAGATTCTATCTTTCTCTAAAAAAATGGAGAATCACGTTGGGGAACCCTTTGGTATTTTATCCATGACTACAATGCACAGCAAAGCAAAGGATTAAGCCGCCATCACTACTACCGAATCACCACCTCAAGATGTTTACCGGTTTTCTCTAATACCTGTTTATCTGTCCATTCTAAAAGGGTTTGAATATCCATATAAGTAAGTGGTAGAACATTTAGATTGCTGGTTAAGATAAGGGAACTGATTTTAGTTTTCTTGTTTTTTTATCAGACTAATAATCATTTTACTTTCCTCTTTTCAGAGATTAATGTATTGCCTACGAACATTGTACCCCATAAAGTCGGGAAGGCCAAACTGTCATACCAAATCCGCCTTATAAAGTAAAGCTTGTAGTCATATTACTCGTAGGGTGCGCCCTTCAATAGCGTAACGCACCAATTTCATAATAGAGGTGGTGCGTTACGGCGAATTATTAATTTTGGTTTTTTGACTAAATTGATAGCCGCCTAACGCACCCTACACTCTGTCTGATTTGTTTCCGACTGTCCCCTGTTACTTAATCGATTAATATTAATTCCAATGCTTGATTAATAATTTTATTTTTATCGATCATAGCTTCAATTTCTTCTGGTTGACATATACCTTCAAAAGCTTCTAATGCCGCTTGTCTTAAAGCCGAAGAATAAGCATCATCTAAGGTTTCTTTTAATTCTTCTGGTGTTAGATAATTTCCTCCAGTTTTACGTCGTTGATTAATGCGTTGAATCTGTCGAACAGAATTAGAAATAGAGGTTTCCCATGAGCGGGTACTGCGG
>NZ_JADEXI010000559.1:0-3028 GCF_015207185.1 Microcystis sp. LEGE 08355
GGCTTGGATTGAGTGGTAAAATCGGAAGTGATCACCAATTTTAGAAGATAGTTTCCCTTTAAAAATCCCAACTCAGTAGATTTACAAAAATGAGATGTACCCGGTTAAACGCATCCAGAAATTTTTAGGGATAAAAACACATTTGCGGTAAACCAAGGGATTCTTCCCAACCCATCATGAGATTGAGACATTGTACCGCTTGTCCCGATTGTCCCTTAACTAAATTATCGATCGCTGACATCACTATCACTCGATCGGTTCTCGGATCCACTTCAATACCGAGATAACATAAATTAGTACCACAGGCCCATTTAGTTTGTGGATAGACTCCCCCCGGTAGGATTTTGACAAAGGGAGAAGCGCGATAAAAAGCATTGTAGATAGTGATCAAATCATCCCGCACCAGATTGGGATCCCGCAAAGTTGCATAGACTGTGGACAGGATACCCCGAACCATGGGCATTAAATGGGGAGTGAACTGGACGCGCACCTCATGACCGGCTAAATCACTGCAAATCTGCTCGATTTCGGGAGTATGACGGTGTTTTCCCGCTACATTATAGGCCCCGATCGAACTATCTGCTTCTGCCAATAACATATTAATCTTAGCCTGTCTTCCCCCTCCCGAAGTTCCCGATTTGGCATCAATAATCGTGGTTTCCGGGAGAATTAAACCCTGTTTTAACAGGGGAGAAATCGCCATTAAACTAGCAGTAGGATAACATCCGGGGCAACCGATCAAAGAGGCATTTTTAATATCTTCCCGATAAAGTTCCGGTAAACCGTACACAGCCGTAGATGCGATCGCTTGATCCTGACGTTCCTTGCCATACCATTTACTATAGGTTTCTAGGCTAGTAAAACGATAATCTGCCGACAGATCCAAAACTTTACACCCTTTGGCGATCAAAGGAGGGGCTAAATCACAGGCTAAACCATTGGGTAAACCCAAGAAAACCACTTGACAACGGGAGGCAATTATCTCCAAATCGATCGCCTCCACATTAAGATTAATGCTATGACCGAGATGGGGATATAAATCACTGTAGGGTTTACCGGCGCTACTATCGCCCCCCAGATAGGCTAATTCTACTAAGGGATGTTCTTTGAGCAAACGTACCAACTGTACGCCACCATATCCGGAAGCGCCGACAATACCCACTGAAACCTTCTGTTCTTGCGTCATTTCCCTTATTCCTAAAAATTCTGATCGTTAAGATAACGCTTTAGTATGGCTGAATTTTAGCCTAACCAGTGGGATTTAAATCAAAAAACTTCCTGTAAAAACCTAGTATCTCGGCCGGGTTGTCCCTAAACCGTCAATTTCTCTTGATCAATAGCCGTTTATCTTAATGATGAGGTACAAGGTTTTCCTTTTATGATGCCAAATTAAGTTAAACTTCATCCTTAGGAGAAAGGCTGTAATTCAATCCCCCATATTTAAAATTTTGATCGCACTGTAAATTCATAATCTCCCCCCGGTTCTAATTGATAATCATAGCGTTCTAAAAACCGATTCAAGGGTTCAAAAATCAAAGCCCTACCTAGGGAAGGTTGTACTGATAACTTGCCTTGAAGAAAATGCCATTGAAAACGCCATTGATATTCTTCCGTCCGCACTTCTCCCTCTAATTTCCCCGTTTGCCAAGATTGCTTAATTATCCGCACATAAGCCGTGCTTTCTGGTCGATTGCCGCCACTCACCTGAACCCTACCTATAGATTAAATATCAAACATTAAGATAGCGAATTAATCCTTGTTTGTCATTACTTGAGCTAATTTTCTCGACGCTATTCCGGGGAAGTGACTTCATTAACCTTAGAAACTAAGACATTTAATTGAAAAGGTCGCCCCATTTCCTTAGTAATAAATTCTTGCAACAATTCTACCTGTCTGGGGGTAATGCTTTCGGCGGTTCTTACCACTAATCTCACCCGGGGAGGCTGCTTGAGCCAATTAATTGAAGATTCCAATAATTCTGCCCGTTTAAAAGTAATCGTTCGTTGTAATAAAGCTTTTTTGATCAGCCTTTCTAAGCGAGCTTGATTGGCCAGAGTTGCAAAACTTATTCCTAAGGGAATTAGCAAAACTGCTGTCAGGATAGAAGTCAAAATTAGAGCGTTACGCGCCCGATGAAAACTAGAATAACCAGCCAGCAAAAAGACCAACAAACAGGCGAGAGCAATGCCTAATAAATTGGTAATATATAACAGAGTTGCCCCCAAACTTAGGATCCAATTGCCTTGGGATAATCCTAAACCAATCGTGCAAACTGGCGGCATTAAAGCCACGGCAATCGCTGTTCCCGCTAAAGTACCTGAAATTTTCGGTTCTATTTTGGCATAACCACTGATTGCCCCTGCGGTAATTGCCACTCCTAAATCTAAAAGATTGGGTTGAGAACGGGCTTGAATTTCACTACCAAATTCAGAAATTCCGATTAATAATCCTAGAAACCAAGCTATCGCTAAAGCGATAATCGTACCGACTAAAATCGCCAATGCTGACTTACGAATTAATCGCCAACTGCCAATTAAACCACCAAAAGCCAGACTACGAATCGGCAACATCAAAGGGGCAATAATCATCGCTCCAATAATCACGGCTGCACTATTGGCAACTAAACCAAAGGTAGCGATCGCACAAGAACTAACAATCAAAGCTAGATAGGGAAAATCGAGGGACGCTTCTAACCATAAATCGCGCCACATAGCCCGCGATTGTTGCCAGGTCAAGGGTTTTCTTGAGAACCACGAGTAGGGCCGTTCTTTTCTGGTCATGGGACTTAGGAAGATTAACTTTTCTTTTACTTATAGCTTTTTTTGTCTAATCAATGTATATTTGTATCATTTTCTTTAACTAATCTTACCGTTTTTTTCTTCGCCTCGATCGATGAAACCTCTTGACATCCTCACCGCCGTAAACGGACGGTGATTCCCAAACCTCACGATTTAGGTTTCTGCTTCTTTCCCTTGCGGGGTTCCGCACCTGCCTTAACAGATTTACTCTGTTCTGGTCTTATGGTCGC
>NZ_JADEXI010000560.1:0-3027 GCF_015207185.1 Microcystis sp. LEGE 08355
GCAAAAGAACAGGCTCTTTTAGAAAAAGAACAGGCTCTTTTAGAAAAAGAACAAGAACGACAAGCTAAGGAAAAATTAGCGGCAAAATTACGAGAATTAGGCATCAATCCCCAGACAATTTAGCCAGCTAAAATCTGCAAACAGCGATCGATAACCCCTTGAGTTACAATTATCTTGATTTGACTGGATAGACCCGAATGCAACTCACTCCCGAACAATACAAAGAAAAAATGCAGCGCCGCAAGGCAATCCAAGAGGAACGTTTAGCCGAAAAAATTGCTGAAAAAGGTTTAATTATCGTTAATACTGGCGATGGTAAGGGAAAAACCACGGCAGCCCTCGGTATGGTTTTACGTTCCCTCGGTCATGGTTACAAAGTGGCGGTGGTACAATTCATCAAAGGTGCTTGGGAACCTGCCGAACAAAAGATTTTTAGTGTTTGGGGGGAACAAATCGAGTTTTATGCTATGGGGGAAGGTTTCACCTGGGAAACTCAAGATAGAGAAAGAGATATAGAGAAAGCCCAAGAAGCATGGCAAAAAGCCCTAACTTTTCTCGAAAATCCCCAATATAAATTAATTTTACTCGATGAGATCAATATCGCCCTTAAATTCGGTTATCTGGATATTCAGGAAGTTATCGCTGGTTTAGCCCGAAAACCCTCTAATTGTCACGTTATTCTCACTGGTAGAGGAGCTTTACCCGAATTAATCGAGATAGCGGATTTAGTCACGGAAATGAAGTTAATTAAACATCCCTTTCGTCAACAGGGAGTGAAAGCGCAACCCGGCATCGAATTTTAATTAACTACTGCTTAAGCGTTGTACCGTCTCTCCCGACAATAATCGATGAGTTTCGGCGAGAAGATAAGGAATTTTATCAGCGTGGGGACTAGCGGCTAAACAGGCAGTTAAATCGAGTTTTTCCACCTCTTTTGCCTGTTGACCCGGGAACCAATGACCCCCATTCCCCAAGAGATTGTATCTGGCCTTGGCAAAGTCGATCATATCGTAGGCGATAGCGAGATTGCGTAACCAGAGGATAGAACGAATATTGATGTGATTGGGGGTATTTTCCCAGCTAGGTAAACCCAAAGACCAAGTTTTTACCCAATTATCGCCTAAACAGTTGATCATCTCTCCTTGCAATCTCTCGATAATTGCTGGTAAAATCTCCTCGGCTCGATCGAGTAAGGGTAAAGTTTTCAGGTGTTCATCAAAATCTCTGGCTCGCGCTGCACCGATACTCAGGGTATGAACGGCCGGATGACTGAGACAGAATAGGTCATTAAAAACCATCGGACTGAGAGGAGAACAGAGAGCGACGAGCTTAGGGGGAGGATTGTAGAGATGGCCGCCCTTATCGGAGGGACTAATGATAAAAACCCCCATATCGTGCTGTTTTGCCGCTTCTATGGCCGGCCAGTTATTCTGAAAAATATAGTACCAGTGCAGATTGAGGTAATCGTAACAATTTGTTGCAATAGTCTTGACAATTACATCAGTTGGTGCATGGGTGGAGAAACCGATAAAACGAACTTTTCCCTGTTGCTGTAATTTTTTCGCCTCTTGCCAACAACCGCCCTCGGCCATAGTGTCATCGAGAATTTCAGCCGTGTTGATGCCATGGATACCCAACAAATCCACATAATCTAACCGTAAAAATTGCAGGGATTGCTCAAATTTACGGCGAAATTCCCGCACATCTTGACTAGGAGAAACTTTCGTCTGCACGATAATCTTATCCCTCGGTAGTTGCGGCAAAATTTTGCCCAATTGCATCTCGGAAGTGCCGTAACCCCTAGCGGTTTCGATGTGATTAATCCCCACTTCCAGAGATTTATTAATGATTGCCTCTAAATTGCCTTGATTCTCGTCGGGAATTTGCGACATTGGCAAATCCTGCCACTGAAATTGATAGCGCATTCCCCCACAGGAAAACACCGGCATTTGTAGATTAGTGCGACCGAAACGACGATACTGCATATATTCAGTTATCAGTGAACAGTTATCAGTTATCAGTGGGGAGACCACTTCGTGCGCGTTGCGGGGGGTTTTGGGGTATTAGTTGAAACTTCCCTATTTCCCCATTCTCCCATTCCCTGTTCCCTGTTCCCTAAATTTAATCGGGTAAAGTGAGAATTTCGACACCGGTTTCGGTGACGGCGATGGTGTGTTCAAATTGGGCCGAAAGTTTACCATCTTTAGTAATAGCAGTCCAACCGTCTTTTAAGACAATATGTTGCCAAGTTCCCTCATTAATCATGGGTTCAATGGTGAATACCATGCCGGGGCGAATTGTTTTGCCTTTGCCGCGAATGCCGTAGTGGGGAACCTGCGGACCGGTGTGAAAAACATTACTGATACCATGACCGACAAAATCTCTAACCACTGAAAATCCCTCTCCTTCGGCGTATTCTTGGATAGCCGCGCCGATATCGCCGATTTTACCCCCCGGCTGCACCGCATCTATGCCTCTTTGCAGACATTCTCTGGTCACTTCCACTAACTTTTTGGCCAAGGGGGAGGGAGTACCGACAAAGAAAGTCTGGGAGGTATCGCCGTGATAACCTTCTAAAATCGGGGTGACATCGATGTTAATAATATCGCCGTCTTTGAGGATTTGATTGGCGCTGGGGATGCCGTGACAGATAACCTCGTTAATGCTAGTACAGATGGACTTAGGAAAGCCATGGTATCCTAGGGGCGCACTTTTGGCTCCATGGGCGCGAGTCCAACGTTCTGCCTCGTCATTGATTTCTAGGGTACTTACCCCCGGTTTAACCATATCGGCCAGATGGTCTAACAGTTTAGCCGCTAATCGTCCGGCTCGACGCATTTTTTCAATTTCCCGGGAAGAGAGTAAGGTGATGGTATCGTTGCCCATGAATTATCCGACTGTTAAGAAAGATTCTTGTTACATTTCTTATCCTAGCAAAATCGGGCAGCGTTATTGTTTAGGGGGTTGGGTTATAGGAGCGGGAAGTGGGGAAGTAGGGTGTGGGGAAGTGGGGAAGTGGGGAAGTGG
>NZ_JADEXI010000561.1:0-3010 GCF_015207185.1 Microcystis sp. LEGE 08355
TCTTTTGCCTGAGTGCCTCTTGCCTTTTGCCCATCCTTATAAGTAGGGAGGCATAATTATTTGTAGGATGGGTTAGCGGTAGCGTAACATGAGCGGGCGTTGGGTTTCATGCTTCAACCCAACCTACGTTCATCTTATATTTAATTCCACCCACCCACTTACTTTTTATTATTGTCTAAGTTGTTGTAGTTTTTCTGTCTCTCTTGCGGGTGGTTGTAGAGTTTTTTTTGCGGGTTATTCTCAAGCGTTCGGCTATTCTTGCCACTGTCGCCACACTTAACACTATACCAGTTCTTTCTAGGAATAGTGTTGATAGTTCAGCTAGAGTTGCGTCATTATTTTCCTCAATTAACTCACCGAGGACGAGCATTTGTTCTGGAGTGAGTTTTAAATGACGTCCACATCGATAAGTCTTTGGTCGAACATCTCCCGTTTCTCGATATTGTTTCAACAGCTTTTGTACGAAACTCAGGGTTACGCAGAATCTTTTCGCTAATTGTCTTTGAGAGATGGGTTCGTTATAGTAACAGTCGAGGATTTTCTGACGGAACTCTACTGGATAGGATTTCATTTTTTGTGCGGTTTAGCTATCGATGACATTATACTTCATATTTGTGAGAAAGAAAGAAAATTGAGACGAGGCAACCCTACCGCTCAACTACTAGGGTTGATTCAAGGTAGGGTTGATTCATGAATCAACCCTACCACCGACATCGGGGGGCAAGGGGAGATTCAGCTAATCTAAGGATAGGCGGTTAAGATGCGTCTTAGCTTAGTGGGTTTTCTGGCGCAACCCAAGCGATCGCTAAAGATGTTATTATCTAGGACAGTCAGCTGAAAATTCCCGCAACCTTCCTAGCCACCGATGAGAGCGATCGCTAAAGATGATATTCTTTATATTCACCATGAGGATGTGCCGGTTTATAAAAAAGGCGGTTCAGTGGTGAGAAATAGTTATTTTTGGGCGCTAAAATCGATCGCCTGTGGAGCGCGTCGGGGACAGGATTGGGAGTTCGATGCGGAGGTGTGGGTGGCGCTGGTGCGGATGTTGCTCTGTTTTGCCAATTCTGGCTATTTGGGGGATGGTGAGACAATTTTAGAGTTTACTGTCGATTGTCCTATTCCCGAACCTTTGCGGGGGATATCTACTTACTTATAGCCTCGCTGAGATAGTTAGCGGTGGATTCCACCAGGGGAATAGTATTTTCGTATAACATTCGCGTCGGTCCGATAATGCCAACACTACCGACGGGAGTATCTCCCTGTTTATAAAAAGCGGAGATAAGAGTACAAGGGCGCATGGATTCCAGAGGATTTTCGGAACCAATAGTGATTTTGACTTTTTTAGCTGATTTTTCCGGTTCTGGTCTTTGTAAAATCAGGGGTAAAAGGCGATCCTGTTCTGCTTCCAATAGATGCAGTAACATTTGTACTTGTTGCCATTGGGCGAATTCTGGCTGTCGAATGACTTCAGCGACACCATGGACGATAATCTCCGGGGTGGCAGTGGATTGGAGACTAGCGCCGATTTCTTGGCTTAATTGTTGGAGAAAATGGGTATAACGGGCAAATTCTCGCTCGATTTGCTGCCAATCGAGGTTAATTAAATCTGCCAAGCAATAACCTTTTAATTTTTCCCCCAGAAAATTAGAGAGGATTTGTAATTCTTCTGCTAATCCATTCTCCTTGTCCGTTGCCATAGACTCAGGAATTTCTATCATAACCGAGCGTGTTTGTAAACTATCTGTAACAATAATTAACATGATCTGCCGGTCCGAGACGGGGACTAATTGCAGATGACGCAGGGTATTGGTGAGGGTGTGGGGAAGAGTAACGATAGCGATATAACCGCTTAAACCGGCTAAAAATTGGGTGGCCCGTTGCAGCAGACTTTCGAGACTCCAAGCGGGAGATTTAGCGTTTTGATGCAGATAATAGCCGATTTTTTCGCCGATACGGTCATCGGGAGTCATCAACTCATCGACGTAGAGACGATAACCCCAATCGGAGGGAATGCGTCCGGAGGAAGTGTGGGGTTGATAGAGTAAACCTTCTTTTTCCAGTTTACCGAGAGCATTGCGAATCGTGGCGGAACTAACCGTAAATTTGTACTCATCGAGTAGAGTTTTCGAGCCAACCGGTTCGGCCGTGGCGATATAATGTTGGATTGTCGCCTTTAAGATATGTTGATAGCGATCGCTGAGATGGGTTCTAGCGGACATAGGGGAATAATCTTAAGATAAAGATTTATAAGATTTTTTTAGACAGTATAACGCTTAATCAGTTATCAGTTATCAGTAGTCAGTCCTCCGTGGGGAGAAAGGGATAGTTTACCCCTCTCTTTTCCCGATGGGGGCTATAAAAATTAGTAACGGGGAATATTAGGATCGACGAGGAGGGAATAAGCATCGATGCCGCCGTTAATATTTTTAACATTAGTAAAACCCTGACTTTGTAGCCATTGGCACATTTGCAGGGATCTCATGCCATGGTGACAGATAACCAGGGTTTCTGCTTGGGGGTTGAATTGGGTAGCAATAGTGGGCGACCATTCTTGGTATTGACTCAAGGGTAAAATAGTAAAACTGGCCACAGATGCCATGGCAACTTCCTCCGGTTCGCGCACATCAATAAGTTGTAAATTAGGATCATGATCGGCTAAACGGAGAGCGAGTTCATGGACGCTAATTTCGGGAATGCTCATAGATTTGGTCTTAAGAATCGGTTATCTTTCCTTTAGAGTAGCAAATCGAGGGACCCTGAGCGTTTATCTGTGAACAGTGCCTAAGTTGTAATGATGGTGAGGAGAATTCTGGAGAACCCAAAAAGCGCATTTGTCCCAGGCTGAATTTCAGTTAAGCTTTGATCAGAGGTTATTGCAGGAGGGAGTTATTGATACCGAATAGATTCACCCAGATGTATTGCGCTGAAACTATCTTTTCCCCGGTTTTTTATCCTCTGATTAATTTTTAAGTTGTACTGTATTCTCCCCACTTCCCCACTCCCCCAC
>NZ_JADEXI010000562.1:0-3009 GCF_015207185.1 Microcystis sp. LEGE 08355
CCACACCCCACACCCCACACCCCACACCTTATGACTGTTTTTGAGGGAAATTTTACCGAAGATATATCGTCCTTGCGCTTTGCGATCGTGATTGGTCGTTTTAACGATCTGGTCACTGATAAACTGTTATCAGGCTGTCAAGACTGTCTCAAGCGTCACGGGGTTGATGTTAATCCCGACGGTACGCAAGTGGATTATATCTGGGTACCCGGTAGCTTTGAAGTGCCAATGGTAGCCCGTCAAGTCGCCCTTTCCCACCGTTACGATGCCGTTATTTGTCTAGGGGCAATTATTCGCGGCCAAACGCCCCATTTTGACTACGTTGCTGCCGAGGCTGCTAAAGGCATCGCTGCGGCTGCTTTTCAGACCGGTGTTCCCGTTGTCTTCGGTATTCTCACCACTGATACTCTACAACAGGCCCTCGAACGAGCCGGGATTAAAAGTAATTTGGGCTGGAATTATGGCCTATCTGCCCTAGAAATGGCTAGTCTCATGCGTCAATTGCGCCCCCGGGATGAAGATAAACCCCTAGAATTATTGCAAAATAATCC
Organism: Microcystis sp. LEGE 08355; assembly: GCF_015207185.1. Taxonomy (NCBI): domain Bacteria; kingdom Bacillati; phylum Cyanobacteriota; class Cyanophyceae; order Chroococcales; family Microcystaceae; genus Microcystis; species Microcystis sp. LEGE 08355. The sequence continues at coordinate 552 of NZ_JADEXI010000562.1, forward strand.
CCAACAGGCACTGATGGAAGGCTAAGAAAATTCCCCCAGCATTTAGGATTTTAGTTGTCCCCACTCCCAGAGTTCCACTGATGAGCGAAGCTGAACAGAACAAATATATTAACCAACTCAGACGGCAATTAGTCAACGCTGTCGAGAGAATCAAGACTCTGGAATTAGATTTAGAACCAGAGGGGCGGATTACGGAAGCTTTTGACGCTATGGAACGGCATATAGATGAAAAATTCGCCGCAGTGGATGAAAAATTCGCCGCCATTGACAAGCGCTTTGATCGTTTGAAACATCAGTTCAACCGACTACAGGCTAAGATAGAAGTGGTTCTCGAAGCTATTACCGGTTTGGGGGATTTGCCAGAAGATGAATCATTGTAAAAAAATGCTCCAAACTACTTGACAAATGCTCTGAGATTTGGCATACTTAGGGAAGTTTAAAAAAACGGCTTGCGGGCATAGCTCAGTGGTAGAGCGTCACCTTGCCAAGGTGAATGTCGCGCGTTCGAATCGCGTTGCCCGCTTAGAAAAATCTTGAAATAGATATTAAAATTGGGATGAATAATTTAGAGGTATCCCTTAATATGGGAATTATCCGTGTGCAATAGGGTTGAGGATTTGGGGCAACCATTGAATCCCTTAGCTATTGACCACGAGCGACTAAAAACAACCATTTATAAACAAAAAATTAGCTTGTGCGACCGCATAAATATACCAAAATCGACCAACACCAAGACTATCCTTGTCCCTGTCGTCGGAAAGGCACATTATGCCCGATTTTATTGACCGATGCCTTTGGCTGCGATCGCTGTCAACAGATATTTGTGCTACAGGAAAACGGTCAAATTATCGAACAATTAGCCCCCCACTATCCCTATAAACGCAGTTGGCGCTGGACGGGATTTCGTTGGGTGAGTACCAATCAGCGCCTTGGACAAGAGGTATTACCCCTGATGGTGGGGATAATTCTGTTATTATCGGTCGTTTGGCTACCCTTAATTTTAAAATCACCGCCGGGGGTAAGCGTGATTTTTGGGGCAATTCTAGTTATGCTATTAGTTATTTTGCCCGCATTCATCTTTTGGTTAGCCTATCGACGCTAGACAAGAATCTATGATCGAAAGTTCCCCCAAAACCCCCCCGACGATCTTTAAGCAAGCATACAATGCTTTTCTGGATCTGGGTCAATTCAATGGCAACGAAAGAAATCGCGGGGTAATCGCGATCGCTAATGGCATTAAAACTGGCTTTGATCGCATTTTAGAAGCCAATACCCTCGATTTAGAGGTCAGTCGAGAGATGGCCGTCTCAGAACAAATGATTCGCTGGTTACGGTTAACTCCCGAACGTTTAGAGACGACGGTGGAGGTATTGCAACAACTAGCGGAAGCATCGGATCCGCTGCAACAGGTAATTAACGCGGCCTATCAACTTAATCCGTCCCAAACCTATTGCCAAAGAATGCCTTTAGGAGTGATTGCCTTAGTCTATGAAGGTTTTCCCGAATTAGCGATGGTAGCGGCGGGATTTTCCCTAAAAAGTGGCAATAGTTTGATTATTCGCGGTTCCAATGCCTCTAGTCATTCCGATGGGGTGATTACGGAAATTATCCAAGAAGCATTGGAAGATGTGGGTTTACCGGTGGATTGTGTGAGTGGTTTACCCTGTGATTGTAGTCCCTCCCTAGAGGAGTTAGTGACCCAGGAAAATTATGTTAATTTGATTATTCCCTACGGTCGCCCTAGTTTAATCGGTCAGGTGAGTCAATTGGCCACGGTTCCCGTTTTGCGTGCGGCCATGGGAAACTGTTATTTGTATTGGTCTCCTAGTGGCGATTTGGAGTTAGCTCGTCAGGTAATTATCGATAGTCATGGCAGCATACCCGATCCGGTTAATGCGATCGAAAAAGTTTTAATTAGTCCCCATCACAATTCTTCAACTTTAAGTCGTTTGTTTAAAAGTTTGCAGGAAAAAGGCTTTAAATTGCGGGGAGATACCCGATTAGCGGCGGATTTTCCCGAACATTTAACCATTGCTACCGATAATGATTGGCAAAGACCCTATTTAGAAAAAACGGTGGCCTTTAGGTTAGTGGATACCCTCACTGATGCGATCGCTTGGATTAATAAGTATAGTAGCGGTCACGCGGATTGTATTGTCACCGAATCCTATCGAGAAAGTCGTCAATTCGCCATGGAGTCCGATAGTGCTTTAGTTTATATCAATTCTTCACCCCGATTCGATCGCAATCCCAAACAGGGAGAATCGGTGTTTTTGGGCATTTCCAACCAAAAAGGACAGCGCCGGGGGTTAATCAACCTAGAAACCTTTACCACCCTTAAACAGGTGGTGCAGGGGTAGTTTTGGTGAACTGGGTATTGTTAAGTTAACTAGGGTTTGCGGCAAAAAGTTTTTCGTGGGGGTAGGGGTAGGGTTGATTCATGAATCAACCCTACGAC
>NZ_JADEXI010000563.1:0-3007 GCF_015207185.1 Microcystis sp. LEGE 08355
AGTCTGTGGACTCTGTGTAAGACAGTACATGGTTTTTTAACTGTGGTATGCGACGGTGGTGGAAGCAGAAACTTAAATCGTGAGGTTTAGGAATCGCCGCACTTTTAGGGCGGCGAGGATGTCAAGAATTTCTCCTTAATTTTTCTGCGATCACTGCTATTTTATGGCAACTTTAAGGAGAGCAAGCTTAATATAGAATTAAGATTCACTAAAGTCTTTTTGAGGTACAAGCAATGTTTCTTCGCCTAGTTTGTGCGTTTTTTTTGCCGCCCTTAGCCGTATTTTTGACTACGGGACTGAGTTTAGACTTTGTTATTAACATCATCTTAACTTTAATCGGTTATGTCCCTGGCATTATCCACGCTTTCTGGATTGTCTCCAAAGAAGCCGAGAATTCCTAGTTAGGGTCTGCTGAAAAAGTTTTTCGTGGGGGCAAGCTGTGGGGTGTCGGCCGTGGTATTTTACCCATTTTCAGGGAAAAAGTGTCTAAATTTTCCCCCCGATCACTCCAATGGTCAGCACTTTTTGATGTCAAAAAAGTCTAAAAGTCTTACCCAACAAGGTTTTTAGATTTATTCAGCCAAACCTATCTAGATGCTTAAAGACCGATTGAGGATAAAATACCTAGTTTCAAGAGACAAGAGCTTATTTCATAGCAAGGAGAGAGTGAAAAGGCTCTCTCCTTAATTATTGCTATTCGTCGTCGTCGCTGGCGCCAACTTGCTTGAGATGAATATGTTTTCTCCCCAAAGTAATTTCAAATTCATCTCCCGGTTTGAGTCCCATTTTTTTGGTGTAGGCCGAACCGATCAGGAGATTATTATTAGATTGGACACTGATCCGGTAGCTGGCCGAGCGCCCACCTCGTCCGTGACCATTGGCACTGCTATCTAAGTCAATTCCCTCGGCATCGATTAGAGCATTGAGAAATTTCATCATATTAACGCGTTCAATACCATTTTTTGTCATGGTATAGTAGCCGCATTCCCGGGCTTTTTCCTCTTTGCTGAGGTTGCCTAGCTGTTTAACTTTCTCAATTAGTTCGAGGCCAGTCAGGGGTTCTGGATTGGTAGTTGTGTTCATTTAAGTTCGCAGTAGATAAGTAACGGTTAGGGTCATCAAGGCTAGTCGAGGAGAATTGCTCCCCCTGACCAGAAACAATCGGGTTACGATTGATCTCTACACTTATCTTACACGGTATAAACTAAAAATTATCACTTGCTTGGGGAAATTGATTGTAATGGATTACACTCTATCTCTCGATCGAAATCTTAAGAGAATTTATCAATGTTGATCGAGATGCCGGGGTAAGGGAGGTTAGCCTTTCTCTCATCAAGGAGAGCCGGGGTAGGATAGAGATCAAGAGGTAAAAATGAGGGATAATGAAGCTAACAACTAGGGGTCACTATAGTGTTAAAGCCTTGCTGGATCTTAGTTTACAACCGAGGGGGACTCCCGTATCGGTAAAATCGATCGCCCTGCGTCAAGATATCCCGGCTGCTTATCTAGAGAAATTGCTGATAGAAATGCGACGAGCGGGGTTAGTTCGTTCCTTTCGGGGATCGCAAGGGGGTTATCAATTGGCCAGTCCGGCAAATCGTATCTCGTTGGGGCAAATTTTGGAGGCAGTGGGAGAGACAATCGAGCCATTATCAGGTTATCATCCCAGGGACGAACAGGCAGAAGATTGGGTGACATTTACTATCTGGAAACACCTCCACGAGAAATTAAAAGAGGCCCTAGGGAAGATTACCTTAGCCGATTTATACTACGATGCCCGTAGCTGGATCGCCGCTAGGGGAGAGGAAACCAGCTTTATTGTTTAGTAGTTTAGAAGTTATGACAGCAACAACACAAGCAAAGATTTATGGGGGAGGTTGTCACTGTGGAGCGATCCGTTTTCAAGTGGCGATCGAGCATGATCAAGCTCTAGACTGTAATTGTTCCATTTGTCAGAAAAAAGGCTTTTTGCATCTGATTGTTCCTTCAGCACAATTTACCCTCCTAAGCGGTGAAGATTTCTTAAGTACCTATACATTTAATACCCACACAGCCCAACATTATTTTTGTCGTGTTTGTGGTATTCATCCTTTCTATCGTCCCCGCTCCCATCCTGACGCTATAGATATAAACCTGCGCTGTTTGGATGGCAATGTCTTGGAAGATTTTCAGAGCCAGTTCTTTGATGGAGCTAACTGGGAAGACAATATTGAGAAAATTCGGGATATCGATGGTAAAAGGGAGTAATTGTGAAGGAAACGGCAACGGCGATCATTTTAGTATTAGGGGCGGTTTTAGATTATCTGATCGGCGATCCTTGGGGATGGATTCATCCAGTGCAGGTGATGGGGGCGATTATTGCTGTTGCCAGCAAAGTTATTCTTAATTGGACGCAGGAAAAAATTCGGCAACGTGTAGCGGGCATAATTCTGGGACTAGGTTTAATTATCTTGGCTGGGGTCTTAACTTGGCTAGGAATCCAATGGTTAGGTCAGGTCAATTTGCTGCTGAGTTGCCTAGTACAAGTGATTCTCTTGGCTAGTTGTTTAGCCGGTAGAAGTTTACGCAGGGCTGCCGAAACAGTCATCGCAGCTTTACAAGCGGAAAATATCACCTTAGCTCGTTGCCAACTAAGTTTATACGTTGGTCGCGACACAGATAATCTCGGACGGGAAGACATCCTTCGCGCCCTATTAGAAACTGTCAGTGAAAATGGTGTGGATGGAGTTACTGCGCCGCTTTTTTATGCCCTTCTCGGTGCTTTTCTGGGGGTGGGACCAGTTCCCCTCGCTTGCGCTTATAAAGCCGCTAGTACCCTCGATTCGATGATTGGCTATCGTCGGCCGCCCTACACCCATATTGGCTGGTTTAGTGCCAAAAGCGAGGATGTTTTGACATGGCTACCCTGTCGTTTAACGGTCTTAACTCTCGCCCTAATTTCGGGCCGGCTGGGGCGGGTTTTAAGCATTTGTTGGCGCGATGCCCGTCGGGATCCTAGTCCTAATTC
>NZ_JADEXI010000564.1:0-3004 GCF_015207185.1 Microcystis sp. LEGE 08355
TTGGGTCATCAAATCTTATTGAGATATGCCAACGTCCAGAAGGATGTAATCTGACTGTTACTGTGCTTGGTTCACAGCTTTCTGGGATTTGTCTTGACCATCGAATAGGTAAGGGTTCTGTGCATTTAGCTAAATAGATTTGTTTGTCTTTAAATTTAAAAGCAGATTTGGTAAATTCGGCACTTCCTCCCTGATGTTTTTTCTTAAAGTTAGGATACTTAGTACGACCAGCAAAGAAGTTAGTAAAAGCTGTTTGTAAATGTCTTAACCCTTGTTGTAAAGGTACACAGCTTACTTCATTGAGAAAGTCTAATTCTTCTTGCTTTTTCCAATCGGTTAGCATTGAAGAAGTTTGAGCGTAGCCTACTCTTTCTTGCTTTTCGTACCAAGCTTGTGTTCGTTCGTGGAGAGCTTTGTTGTAAACTAATCTTACACAGCCCAATGTGCGCCGCAATAGCGACTCTTGTTCGGGTGTGGGGTAAAATCGAAACGAATAGGCTTTTTCCATACCTCACATTTTAGCATATATTTCGTAAACGATGCTCATATTTAACAGTAAAGCCAACCTAAAACGGCGGGGTTTCAGACCCAAAATTTTCGATGAATCGTCAAATAATTTCATCAATCTTTAGGTAATAAGTGGTCGGACAACATTAAAGTTTTTTAGCCATCAGCTGGAAAAGCTAAAAGTCAAGAGTTGGGAGTGGGCGAGATGCAGAAGAAAAAAGCTTAATCCTGCAAAAAAGCGAGAGGATAACTCATATTCTCAGCAAAACCCAAGATACCTTGATCCCGATGCTCATAGAGTAAATTTCCTTGACTATCAAATAAAAAAGTCCCTCCCCGTTGGGTGAGATAACTACTATCGGGGATATATGTTGACCAATTGCCCAAAACTTGACTCATATTACGAAGTCTCAGGGTGGCTAATTCAAAAGGTCGCTGAAAACCTTGACCCCCAGCAAGATTGAATAGGGAACCCCGGAAAGCTGGTAAAGGCCGCGCTTGTATTGTTTCCTCCTCGGCAATTAATTGGGGGGCTTTGCGATCGCCAAGATAACCCCGCAGCACTTCGGCCAGAGTCCCCGGACTACCCACACCCGCACACATGAAAATTAGATTTAACCAGGCATTTTTTCCTGGAGAAAACCCAGGTAATTTTAACGATAAACCCCGATAAAGTCCTAATAAATCGTGTAATTCGGCTTTGGGGTCAACAAACAGCCAATCTTGCCGAAATTTCGTATATTCAGAGAATTTCAACCCTGAATTGCGATCGCCGATACCGATAGCACGAATGGTAATCCCGGCATTTTGCCAAAGGGCTGCCTCTTTTTCTAACCACCAAGCGTATTCGAGACTGTCAAAATCTCCCAATTGCGGCCAAACAAGAATTAAAAGACGTTTGTAATCAGTACAATCGCTTAAAATTGGCACTATTTGACCGTCGCTGACCCTTTGGCGTTGAATTGTTGAAAATATTTCATAGCTGCTGCTCATAGGTAAATTTCTCCTAATAAAACCTCCTCTTTTGCTCCCGTGACTTTCGGTAAATTACCGGGGAAATTGTGCCAGCGCCAATAGGCCAAGAGGGCAAAAGCGATCGCTTCTTTAAAATCGCTATTTAATCCTACCTCATCAGTGGTCAAAAGCTTGACATTTGACCCCAAATGTGCTAGGAGTCGTTGCCGCAGGTAGGCATTACGAGCGCCACCACCGCAGAGCAGCACTTCCGCGGGCATTTCTGGCAAAAAGGTTTGATAGCTGTGGGCGATCGAAATGGCGGTTAAATCGGTTAAACTAGCCAACCAGTCGGCATCACTGAGGCAATAAGCTTGGGCATCCTCGCGCAATTGGGCTAGATAGGCGGGGCTAAATAACTCTCTGCCAGTGGATTTAGGGGGATATTGTTGAAAATAAGGCTCCTGTAGCCATTTATGAACTAATTCGGAGCAGGGTTGACCCTGGGCCGACCATTGACCGTTATGGTCGTAGGTTTGTTGTCCTTGGCTCAAAAACTGTACGGCCAAATCGATGAGGACGTTGCCCGGTCCAGTATCCCAACCGAAAATTTTTTGCTGCCAATTTTCCCTTTGTCGGGGGGGTAGATAGGTTAAATTGCCAATACCGCCGATATTTTGGACGCAGCGGGTTTTGGTGGGGTGAGAAAGCAGATAAGCGTCAATTTTCGGCACTAGGGGCGCACCGTGACCAGCTTGGGCGATATCGGCAGCGCGAAAATTACTAATGGTGGGAATACGGGTAATTTTTGCGATCGCTGCTCCCCGTCCTAATTGTACCGTGTAACCGAGGCGATCGTTTGCGGGGGGTCGATGAAAAACAGTTTGACCGTGACTGCCGATTAATTGGGCTTTTGGGGCTTCTTTTTGGATATTTACGGCTGCTTGGGCGAATTCTGCGGCGATATCATCATCTAAGCTGGCTAAAGCTTCAATAGATAGCTTTTCTCCCCCACAGACTTGTAAAATTGTCTCGCGTAATCGGGGGGAATAGGGATAGGTTTCCCCTGCTAATAACTGCACCTGTGGAGATTCCACTGTACCGCTAATCTCCACTAAAGCGGTATCGATGCCATCCACCGATGTGCCACTCATTAAACCGATAACTAACAAGTTTTTTCCCTCAACTGTCGATTGTTGATTATTTTATCCCCCTCCGACAATAGTAACAATTTCTAATTTATCCCCCTCCTTGATTTCCGTGTTTTCCCAATACTGACGATGGAGGATTTCCCCGTTATATTCCACTGCAACTAACCGAGGATTCATGCCCAAATTTTCTAGCATTTGCGGTAGTTTAGTTGCGGGTAAACAGGTTTGAGTTTTGCCGTTAATTTGCAAGGTTATTTCTGACATGGATTTGGATATGAACGAATCAAGTTAATCGGAGGAGTCAGGAGACAGGAGACAGGAGACAGGAGACAGCTTTTTTCTCCTCACACCCCACACCCTACACCCCACACCCTACACCCTACACCCCACAC
>NZ_JADEXI010000565.1:0-3001 GCF_015207185.1 Microcystis sp. LEGE 08355
CCATTGGAGTGATGGGGGGGAAAATTCCGGGACTTTTTCCCTGAAAATTAGGTAATTGACCACCTGAAAATGGGTAAAACCCCACACCCCACACCCTGTGGCACCAGGAAAAACTTTTTGCCGCAAACCCTAACTAGGCTTGGCTGGCTTGATCTAGTGGAGCAGAAAAAAAAGGGGGGGGGAATGGCCAATTTTTGGCTTGGACTTGGTTCTTTCACCAAAATTGATTACAATATCACCATCAATAAGCACTTCCTCTCCTCTCACCCAGTTAAGATTAACCTAGATCTGAACACGGATAATCTGGTTAGTATTTAGGGACGAAATAGCTTCTCTCCTTCTCGATTTTTACCTTTTCTGGGTAATTTACCCAGTCAGGATCGTTGATAGACTGATTTACTGCCTTGATCGGGACTAAATGAAATCAGGTCAAAAAATTGTTTGCTTTGTTAATCACTAATTCTCTTAGAGCTGCCCAGGAAAATCTATGGTAAGTTTTTTTAAAAAGCTATTGACAAAAAAACCTCAAGGTGTTGGGTTAGAGATCACCCCGGAGCGTATTAACATAGCTCAGATCGCCAAACAGGGACAAAATTATAAATTAGTTAAATGTTGTTGGTCGGATATCCCGGAAGGCATCTTTGAGGAGGGAAAAATCGTCGATTCCCCCGCTTTAGCGGAATTAATCCAAGAATTCCTCAAGGAAAATAAAATTAACAGCAAACGAGTCGCTACTGGTGTGCCGATGCGCGAGTCAATGATCCGGATGATCCCCATTCCCTCGGAATTGGACGATCAGGAATTGCGAAATCTGGTCTTAAATCATGAGGCTAGTTTATACCTTCCCTATCCTCGCGAGGAAGTGGATCTCGACTACCAAAAACTAGGCTACTTTCAGGATGAAGACGGGATCGAAAAAGTACAAGTATTATTAGTTGCTACTCGTCGGGAGATTACCGATGCCTATATGGAAACCTTCCAACAGGCAGGATTACAGGTAGATGTGCTAGAAATTAATAGTTTTGCCCTAATTCGGACGATTCGCGAGCATTTGCGACAGTTTAGTTCCAATGAAGCCGCCGTTATTGTTGATATAGAATTTGATAACACGGAAATTGCCATCGTGGTGGACGGCGTTCCCCAATTTTCCCGCACTGTCCCCATCGGCACTTTCCAGCTACAAAATGCCCTCTCCAGGGCGATGAATTTGCCCACCTCCCGCAGTCCTGAGATTCTTTTGGGGATGACAATTCCGATTACTGCCTTTGATAGTCTTAGCACCAATACCGGCACTTCTGGGGCCCCTACTAACGCTGGGATGACGGCACTGATGCGCGTTTTAGGGGAATTAACCGATGAGTTACGGCGATCGATTAATTTCTATCTTAACCAAAGTGATGAACTGGAAATCGTCCAATTACTTTTAGCAGGTCCCGGGGGCGGTTTAGCGCAACTAGACGAATACTTTACTCAACGTCTCAGCGTCCCCACCATGGCAATCGATCCGATCGCATCACTGAACTTAGATACAACTCAAGAGATTCCTAATACCGAAAGACCGGGATTAGGAACAGTTCTCGGTTTAGGATTACGGGAGGTATAGACAAAAATTATGTATAGTCTTGACGTTAATTTTCTTAAGGATCGCCATCTTAGCCAAACGGGGAAAGGAACCCCCGCGGCCAAGATTTCCACCGCTATTAACCTGCGTAAACAAACACCCCTGTTGATCGGTGTGGGAGTGGGGGCCGGATTATTAGCACTGACGGGATTACTCGGTTTAAGCGTCGGTTGGCAAACCAGCGAAACTCAGGCCCTAATTCAGCAACTGGACGCGGAATTAGGTCAACTGCAAGCCCAAAGCAAAAAGCTAGAAGACCTGAGAGCGCAATTAACGGCAGTAGAAGGAGAAAATCAATCTCTGGTAACTGTATTCAATCAGATTAGGCCTTGGTCAGCCATTCTTCAAGAAATTCGCCAACAAACTCCCCCTAGCGTCCAGCTAACCACTGTGCAGCAGGTGGAGGTTCCCGCTGCCCCAGATCAAGGGCAACCGAATCGGGCTACTCAGTTAAAAATCAGTGGTTTTGCCAGTAGTTACGAAGCAGTCAATGATTATCTCTTAACCCTGCAAGCTTCCCCTTTTTTACAGGGTAAGAAAACGGTGATCGAAAGTGCTGCCCTGGCCGATTTGCCCGTACAGGTGGCTAATCAGTACAAGAATATTAGTGTGAGTTTCCCGCAAGCGGTTCAATTTGTGATCACCGCCCAATTAAGTGATACTCCCGCTACTCAACAACTGCTCAATCTTACCCGGAATGGAGCACTCGGAGTTATCACTAGGATTAATACTCTCAAACGCCAAGGAGCCATTCAACCATGACCTTTACCGAAGAATTTGAAGATCGCGAATTTGAGGAATTTGAGGAGTATCCTATCGCTTTCGGGATAACTTTTACTCCCCGCAATAGTGGCATCGCTGCCGCTGTGCTAGGTTTACTTGGCTCTTTCTATCTGCTTTTTAACTGGGTGATGCCTGCTTATAATGCCTTGCAACAGTTGCAAAACGATGCAGCCGGCAAACAACAACAGATAGATCAACAAAAAAGCGGTCTCGGGCCGGCCGAATTACCAAAAATTGAGAGTCAGTTGCAACAAAAAGAGGCAACTAAACAGCAAATTCTCGCGCTTTTCGCTCAAGAAAAGAACTTAAGCACAATTCTCTTAGATATTAGCAAGATCTTTAAGTCTCGCAATGTTAAGCTGATTAGTTTCCAACCCCAAGGACCAGAACCAGTGGTGGTTTCCGATGGTTCCCTCGGTAGCGCGGTTAATAATAAGCTCAAACGTCAAACTCTTAACGTCAAGATCGAAGGGAACTATGCTAACACTCAAGAGGTTATTCGGGATTTAGAAAGATTACAGCCGCTCATTTTGCTCAACAGTCTCAATACCCAGATGGAAAAGGAAGGATCGGCGGTTAAAGTGGTTAGTACTGGCG